>NZ_JBFUCS010000015.1:0-137592 GCF_056405115.1 Allobosea sp. P2_A10
CCGCCGGTCAGCCGCGCCCGCCGGTCAGCCGCGCCAGCGCCGCGGCGACGCGTTCGATCCGTCGCAGCAGCAGGGCGCGGCGGGTGCGCCGCGCCAGCTTGGCGGCGGCAATGGCGGCGCGATCGGCGAGATCATCGAAGAGGATTTCGCCGGGGTTCCCGGGCAGGGCCCTCTGGACCTCCAGGGCGTCGGCCGCGCCGTGCCGCAAGGCGCGCTGCCGCCGGCCCAGCCGCGCGGTCCAAGCGTCGCCGCAACCGGCGGCGCGACATCGGCGAAGGAAGCCTATGACCTCGCCTACGCCTCGGTGCTGCGCAAGGAATACGAGCAGGCCGAAATGGGCTTCCGCCAGTTCCTGCAAAGCTATCCGCGCGACCGCCTCGCCACCGACGCGACCTATTGGCTGGGCGAGAGCTATCTCCAGCGCCAGCGTTATCGCGAGGCCGCCGAGCAGTTCCTGAAGATCTCGCGTGAGAGCCCGAAATCCGCCAAGGCGCCCGACAGCCTGCTCAAGCTCGGCATGTCGCTGAACGGGCTCGGGGCCAAGGAGCAGGCATGCGCAACCTACGCCAAGGTGAGCATCGATTATCCGGCGGCTTCCAACGCGGTGCGCCAGGGCGTCGAGCGCCAGCGACGCGTCTCCGGCTGCGCTTGAACGCGTCGCCAGCCCCGGTCGACGAAAGCGCTCCGGTCTCCGCCGATGAGGCGGCGGCGCTGTTCGCCGGCCTCGGAACTGAAAAATCCCTCCTCGTCGCGGTCTCCGGCGGGCCTGACTCCGTCGCACTGCTGGTCCTGCTCGCCGGCTGGGCGCGCGCGCCGGGGCAGCCATCGCTTCGCGCCGCGACGGTCGATCATGGACTGCGCGAGGGTTCGGCCGCCGAGGCCGGCATGGTCGCCGCGCTCTGCGGCGAGCTCGACATCCCTCACGAGACCCTGCTCTGGACGGGGCGCAAGCCCGCGACGGGGTTGCAGGCGCGGGCGCGCAAGGCCCGCTACGCGCTGCTGGCCCAGGCTGCCGCGCGGCAAGGTGGCGCAGTCGTCGTAACCGCGCATACGCTCGAGGATCAGGCCGAGACGATGCTGATGCGAATGGCGCATGGCTCCGGCCCGACGGGGCTTGCCGGTATGCGCGCCCGCAGCGAGCGCGATGGCTTTCGGCTGGCGCGGCCGCTGCTCGGCGTCCCCAAGGCGCGGCTCGTCGCGACGCTGTCGCAACGCGATCTGCCGTTCGCCAGCGATCCGAGCAATCGCGATGCGCGTTTCGAGCGGGTGCGCTGGCGCGCCTTGATGCCGGCGCTGGCCGAAGCGGGCCTCAATGCGGCGCGGCTCGGGCTGCTGTCGCGGCGGCTGGCGCGCATGGAGGCTGCGTTGGCGGTCCAGACAGCGCGGCTCTGGCCGGAGCTTTTACTGGCCGATGCCGGAGCCGATGGAGTCGATCTGCGATTCTCCTCGCTCGTCGACGAGCCCGACGAGATCGCGCTGCGGATCGTCATGCGCGCGCTCGCCGTCGTCGCCGGAGACGGGCTGGCGCGGCTGGAACGGCTCGAATCCTGCTTGTCCGCCCTGCTGGAGGCGGCGCGCGGCGGCGTCGCCATGGCACGGACATTATCGGGTTGCGTGCTGGTTTTGCGTCGCGACGGCGTGCTTTGCGTCCGGCGCGAAGCGTCGCGGCGGCGGGGTGTTCACCCTGCGGCGTCATAAGATTGGCCGATCGGCCCGTTTCCCTTGGCAAGGGGGCGTGTCGCACCTAGATTAGCTGGCGCAAACCCCCGGCCTTCCCGGTTCGACCCGGCGGCCCGATCGGACACATGATGAATCCGAACTTCCGCAATTTCGCCCTCTGGGTGGTGATTTTCCTGCTGGTTCTGGCGCTCGTCACGCTGTTCCAAAGCCCGAGCCAGCGCGCCAGCACGAACGAGATTCCCTACAGCCAGCTCATAAACGAGTCGGAAGCGGGCCGCATCGCCAACGTCGTGGTCGCCGGCCAGGAAATCTCGGGCACCTTCTCGGATGGCCGCAGCTTCGTGACCTACGCGCCCTATGGCGATCCCGCTCTGTTGAAGACGCTGGCCCAGAAGGGCGTGCAGGTCTCGGCCCGCGCCCCGTCGGAGGGCACGCCGTGGTTCATGGCGCTGCTGGTCAATTCGCTGCCCTTCGTCATCTTCATCGGCCTGTGGATCTTCATGTCCCGCCAGATGCAGAACGGCGCCGGCCGCGCCATGGGCTTCGGCAAATCGAAGGCCAAGCTCCTGACCGAGGCGCATGGCCGCGTCACCTTCGAGGACGTCGCGGGCATCGACGAGGCCAAGGAAGACCTGCAGGAGATCGTCGAGTTCCTGCGCGATCCGCAGAAGTTCCAGCGGCTGGGCGGGCGCATTCCGCGCGGCGTGCTGCTCGTCGGCCCTCCCGGCACCGGCAAGACGCTGACGGCGCGCGCCGTCGCCGGCGAAGCCAATGTGCCGTTCTTCACCATCTCTGGCTCGGACTTCGTCGAGATGTTCGTCGGCGTCGGCGCGAGCCGCGTGCGCGACATGTTCGAGCAGGCCAAGAAGAATTCGCCCTGCATCATCTTCATCGACGAAATCGACGCCGTCGGCCGCCATCGCGGCGCCGGTCTCGGCGGCGGCAATGACGAGCGCGAGCAGACGCTGAACCAGCTGCTGGTCGAGATGGACGGCTTCGAGCCCAACGAGGGCGTGATCATCATCGCCGCGACCAACCGTCCCGACGTGCTCGATCCCGCGCTGCTGCGTCCGGGCCGCTTCGACCGCCAGATCGTGGTGCCCAATCCCGACGTCGCCGGCCGCGAGAAGATCCTCAAGGTCCATGTCCGCAAGGTGCCGATGGCTCCGGACGTCGACCTCAAGATCCTGGCGCGCGGCACGCCCGGCTTCTCCGGCGCCGATCTGATGAACCTCGTCAACGAGGCGGCGCTGCTGGCGGCCCGTCGCGGCAAGCGCATGGTCACCCATGCCGAGTTCGAGGACGCCAAGGACAAGGTCATGATGGGCGCCGAGCGCAAATCCATGGCGATGTCCGAGGAAGAGAAGAAGCTGACCGCCTATCACGAGGCCGGCCACGCCATCGTGGGCCTTTATGTGCCCGCCGGCATTCCGGTCCACAAGGCGACGATCATTCCGCGCGGCCGCGCGCTCGGCATGGTCAAGTTCCTGCCCGAGGGCGACCGCTACTCGATGAAGTTCAAGGAGTTCACCTCGCAACTCGCGGTCGCCATGGGCGGGCGCGTGGCGGAGGAAATGACCTTCGGCATGGAGAACGTCACCTCTGGCGCGACCGGCGACATCCAGCAGGCGACCAAGATGGCCAAGGCCATGGTCACCCAGATGGGTTACTCCAAGGAACTCGGCATGGTCGCCTATGGCGACAATCAGGAGGAGGTTTTCCTGGGCATGTCGATGGGCCGGACCCAGAGCCTGTCGGAAGCGACCGCGCAGAAGATCGACTCCGAGGTGCGCAAGCTGGTGCATCAGGGCTATCTCGACGCGACCGCGATCCTGACCGAGCATCACGAGCAGTTCGTGGCGGTCGCCGAGGCGCTGCTCGAGTTCGAGACGCTGACCGGCGACGAAATCCGCGACCTGATCGCAGGAAAACGCCCGGTGCGCGACGACGCCGACACGCCCCATGCCCCGCGTGGTTCGGCGGTGCCCAGCGCCGGCCGCGGCCGCAAGCGCGGAGAGCCCGATGCAGGGCTGGAGCCGCAGCCGCAGGCCTGATGCTCAAAGCATCGACACGACAGTAAAAAGGCGGCCTGTCGGGCCGCATTTTTCGTATCGGTTGCTGCCGTCGCCATGACCATCCGCAGGTGGGGGCGCGGCATGAAGCCCTAACCATATCGGGTCGCTGACGCTCGGACAGGACAGGTTCGGTCACAAAACGTGACGAGCCGGCAAGGATTTCCCGGTATAAGGCGTTGCTCGATCGCGCTCCCGGCGCCTGGACGGACTGACGATGACCCGCAAATATTTCGGCACCGACGGCATTCGTGGACGCGCCAATGGCGCGATCACGCCCGATCTCGCGCTCAAGGTCGGCCAGGCCGCCGGTGTCGCGTTCCGGCGCGGAAGCCACCGCCACCGCGTCGTGATCGGCAAGGATACGCGGCTGTCGGGCTACATGATCGAATACGCCATGGTCGCCGGCTTCACCTCGGTCGGCATGGATGTGATGCTGCTCGGCCCGATGCCGACGCCGGCGGTCGCGATGCTGACGCGTTCGATGCGGGCCGATCTCGGCGTGATGATCTCCGCCTCTCACAACGCCTATGAGGACAACGGCATCAAGCTGTTCGGGCCCGATGGCTACAAGCTCAACGACGAGGTCGAGGCCGAGATTTCGGCGCTGATCGATTCCGACATCTCGAAGCATCTTTCGTCCTCGCCGACGCTCGGCCGGGCCAAGCGCATCGACAGCGTGCATGCCCGCTATATCGAGTTCGCCAAGCGCACCATGCCGCGCAATATGAGCCTGGAAGGCCTGCGCATCGTCGTCGACTGCGCCAATGGCGCGGCCTACAAGGTCGCGCCCGAGGCGCTCTGGGAGCTTGGCGCGGAGGTGTTCTCGATTGGCGTCGAGCCCGACGGTTTCAACATCAACAAGGATGTCGGCTCGACCGCGCCCGCCGCGCTCGCCGCCAAGGTTCGGGAGCTGCGCGCCGATATCGGCATCGCGCTCGACGGCGACGCCGACCGCGTGCTGATCGTCGACGAGAACGGCCAGTCGGTCGATGGCGACCAGCTGATGGCGGTGATCGCGCGCAGCTGGCAGGAGGATGGCCGGCTCTCAGGCCCCGGCATCGTCGCCACCGTGATGTCCAATCTTGGCCTTGAGCGCTACCTCGCGGGCCTTGGCCTCTCGCTGGCGCGCACCGCGGTCGGTGATCGCTATGTGCTGGAGCACATGCGCGCGCATGGCTTCAACCTCGGTGGCGAGCAGTCGGGTCACATCATCCTGTCCGACTACGCCACGACGGGCGACGGGCTGGTCGCGGCGCTGCAATTGCTGGCCGTGGTCAAGCGCCAGGGCAAGCCGGTCTCCGAGGTCTGCCACTGCTTCGAGCCGCTGCCGCAGATCCTCAAGAACGTGCGCTACAAGCAGGGCCAGCCGCTCAAGGAAAAGCCGGTGGTCACGGCCATCGAGGCGGCGCGCCAGATGCTGGGCGAGAGCGGCCGGCTCGTCATCCGTCCGTCGGGCACCGAACCGGTGATCCGCGTCATGGCCGAGGGCGACGACCGTGATCTCGTCGAGCGCGCGGTCGACGAGGTCGTCGATGCGGTGACGAAGGCCGCGGCCTGAGGTGCTTCGCCGAACCTGACTGCTGCTTCGGCAAAACACACCGTCATTCCGGACAAGCGGCGTAGCCGCGCCGATCCGGAATCCATCATAAGGCGCTGTCGTCGCCCTATGATGGATTCCGGGTCTCCGCTTCGCTGCGCCCGGAATGACGGCGCCACTCGTTCAGCTTTGATCAAGTTAACATCCTGGTAAGTATAATGGCGGTCTTCAGACTTTCTTGAGGTTAAGTCTTAGGGTTAAGCCTCGTTTAAGAAATCGCTGTCATCGTCCTTCCTGTCGGTAACTCGCGCGGGCTGCGTTCCTGCTTCGCGCAAACACGAAGGACACTGCCATGGGCAGCCTGAAAACCCTCGCACTGGCAGGCGCCATGGCTGTCAGCGCATCCGCGTTCGCCAATGCCGCTGACTTTGCCTACGCGCCTCCCCCTCCGCCTCCGCCGCCCCATGAGTCGCTCGGCCTGAAGGGCACGATCTCGAGCGGCATCTATCTGCGTGGCGATGTCGGCGTCGGCCAGCTCAAGGTCCGCAAATACGATCAGCCCGATGTCATCTCGGCTGGCGGCCGCTTCTACGGCGAGAC
Organism: Allobosea sp. P2_A10; assembly: GCF_056405115.1. Taxonomy (NCBI): domain Bacteria; kingdom Pseudomonadati; phylum Pseudomonadota; class Alphaproteobacteria; order Hyphomicrobiales; family Alloboseaceae; genus Allobosea; species Allobosea sp. P2_A10. Next base: position 5,893 of record NZ_JBFUCS010000015.1, read on the forward strand.
CGACAACCAGACCTTCTTCGCCGGCGCCGGTATCGGTTACCGCTTCAACAACTGGTTCCGCGTCGACGGCACGTTCGAATATCGCGGCGGCGGCCAGATCGGCGTCAGCGACTACCTGACCTATAATAACGGCTTCGGCCAGGTTCAGCAGACCAACACCTACAAGGGCAACCTGTCCTCGATGGTCGCGCTGTTCAACGGCTATGTCGACCTCGGCACCTGGAACTGTCTGACGCCCTATATCGGCGCCGGTATCGGCTACGCCACCAACACGATCAGCGGCTTGACCGACCAGGGCATCGTCTTCGCCGGCGGTCCGTCCTCGGCGACGCTCGGCACCGCCCGCAGCGGCGACAAGTCCGGCGTGGCCTGGGCGCTGATGGCCGGTGTCGGCTACGAGGTGAACAAGAACCTCACCCTCGAAGTCGGCTACCGCTACCTGAACCTCGGCGAGGCCCAGTCCGGCCGCATCCAGAACGCCTTCCTGCCGGAGAGCTACGCTCCGCTGAAGTCGAAGGAAATCGACAGCCACGACATCAAGATCGGCATGCGCTGGAACTTCGGCGAGCCCGATTGCTGCGGCCCGGTCGAGCGGCCGCTGACCTATCCGGCCCAGCCGGTCGTGCGCAAGTACTGATCCCGAAGCTTCGTCTTCGTGAACGCGGCGCGGACCTCTCGGTCCGCGCCATTTTTCTTTGGCCCAAGCCCGGCGCTCAGCGCAGCAGCGAGCGGCCGGTCATTTCGCTTGGTTGAGGCAGCTCCATCAGCGCCAGCAGCGTCGGGGCGATGTCGCCGAGGCGGCCATCGGCAAGCGCCATGCTGTCGCTGCCGACCAGCATGATTGGTACCGGGTTGGTGGTGTGGGCGGTGTGCGGCTCGCCGGTGACGGGGTCGACCATCAGTTCGCAATTGCCGTGGTCGGCCGTGACCAGAAGCGCGCCTCCCGCCCTGCCGATGGCGTCCGCGATCAGGCCGAGCCCGATATCGACGGTTTCGACCGCCCTGATCGCGGCCGACAGCACGCCGGTATGGCCGACCATGTCGGGATTGGCGAAGTTCAGCACGACGAGATCGTAAACGCCCGAGCCGATCGCCTCGACGGCGCGGCGCGTCAGTTCGGGGGCGGACATTTCGGGCTGGAGATCATAGGTCGCGACCTTGGGGGAGGGCACCATCACGCGGTCCTCGCCGGTGAGGGGTGTCTCCTCGCCGCCGTTGAAGAAATAGGTGACGTGCGGGTATTTCTCGGTTTCGGCCATGCGGACCTGCTTCAGGCCGGCTTTGGCGACGGTTTCGCCGAGGCCGTTGGCCAGCGTCTGCGGCTGGAACAAGGCGGGCATCAGCGGGCTGAGTTCGGCGCTGTAGGCGGTCATGCTGACAGCCTTGGCCAGCAGCGGCCGGCGCGGCCTGGCAAAGCCGGCGAAATCCGGCTGCAGCACGGCGGCAAGGATTTCGCGGATACGGTCGGAGCGAAAGTTGAAGCTGAGCAGGCCGTCGCCGTCGCGCATGCCGCCAAAGCCCGCGATCACCGCCGGCACGATGAATTCGTCGTTGACGCCTTCAGCATAGGCGCCGGCGATCACGGCTGGCGCATCCGCGAAGCTTTCGCCCTCGCCCAGCACCATGGCGCGCCAGGCCTGCTCGACGCGCTCCCAGCGATTGTCGCGGTCCATCGCGTAATAGCGGCCCGACAGCGTGGCGATCGTCGCTTGCGCCGGCAAAGCGGCGACGAAGCTCGCGATATAGTCGGACGCCGATTGCGGCGGCGTATCGCGCCCGTCGGTGAAGATGTGGACGCGGACGGGAATCGCGTGCCGCACCAGGATATGCGCTAGCGCGACGGCATGGTCCTGATGGGCGTGGACGCCGCCCGGCGAGACCAGGCCGAGGAGATGGCAGGCGCCGCCGCTGGCCTTCAGCGCATCGACGAGGCCCGATTCCAGCAGGGTCGTCTCGAGCGAGCCGTCCGCGACCGCCTGGTTGATGCGCGGCAGATCCTGCATGACGACACGGCCGGCGCCGAGATTGAGGTGGCCGACCTCGGAATTGCCCATCTGGCCGCCGGGCAATCCGACATCGAGTCCCGAGGTCGTCAGGAAAGCGTGCGGCGACGAGGCCCAGAGCCGGTCGAAATTCGGCGTGCGCGCGAGGCGCACGGCGTTGTTCTCAGCCTCCTCGCGCCAGCCCCAGCCGTCGAGGATCATCAGCATCACCGGGCGTTTGGGCATGTCTCGTCCTTATCAGCGGAGCGACTGGATCACGGCGCGATAGCACAGGCTTTTGCCATGGGCGAGGCGCGGCATGACCTGCCTGGCGCTCATGCCTGTCAACGCATTTTTGATGAGCGCGCGCCTGCCCGGCTGCCTATGCTGCGCCCGGTCCGACGGCAAAGCCGCGGATGGCTGTCGTTGCTCGCCAAGGAGACGTTTCCGTGATCAAGCTGTACTATCACCCCTCGCCGAACCCGGCGAAGATCGCCCTCTTCCTGGAAGAGGCCGGCGTCCCCTACGAACTCGTGCCGGTCGATACCCGCAAGGGCGACCAGTTCAAGCCGGAGTTCGTGGCGCTCAATCCCAACGCCAAGACCCCGGTGCTGACCGATGGCGACGTCACAATCTTCGACAGCAGCGCGATCCTGCTCTATCTCGCCGAGAAGACCGGCAAGTTCCTGCCGGAGAACACGCCGAAGGCGCGCGGCGAGATGCTGTCCTGGCTGATGTTCGTCGCCACCGGCATCGGTCCCTATTGCGGCCAGGCCGTGCATTTCTCGCGCTTTGCGCCGGAGAAGGTGCCCTACGCGATCAACCGCTATGCCCGCGAGGCCGAGCGCCACTGGGGCATCATCGATGTGCAGCTCGGCAAGCATCGCTACATGCTCGGCGACGCCTATACGCTGATCGACATGGCGGTCTGGGGCTGGTCGACGCGGGCGCAGTTTGCGCTCGGCGACGAGGCCTTCGGCAAGCTTGTCAACGTCAAGCGCCATCTCGACGAGATTTCGGCGCGGCCCGCGGCCCAGCGCGCCGTGGCGCTGAAGGACAAGTTCACCTTCAAGACCGAGATGGACGAGGCGGCGCGCAAGATCCTGTTCCCGCAGAACGCGCATCTGGTGGCCTGACGAAACCCGGCAAGGCCCGCGCGGCGGGCCTTGCCGGCCAAGACACGCAAGGTTGAGAAGCTGCTTCGACAGCGAAATCAGCGTTACCGAAAGATGAATCGATTCGGCGTTAATCGCCTGTAAAGGCTGTCACGAGGATTTGATCGTTTCGGTGGGTCTATCCGGCGCTTGGAATCGGGTGTTGCATTCCGGTCATAGCGTTGCGAACGGGTTTGATCCATTAGATCACTCACGCGATGTCGAGCCGCCTCGCGGCGAATTTTTTCTGGAGTATGCCTGATGAACAAATCCATTCTTTCTGCCCTGGCGCTGGTCGCGCTGAGCGGCTCCGCCTTCGCCGCCGACCTGCCGTCGCGCAAGGGCCCGGTCTACGCTCCGGTCGCCCCGATCTTCACCTGGACCGGCTTCTACGTCGGCGCGAACGCCGGCGCCGCTTTCGGCACCAACGACCTGTCGCTGACCGGCACGGCCGCCAACACCATCGCCAACGTCGGCGCGCTGCGCCGTCCGCAGTCGATCGATACCGACAAGACCGGCTTCATCGGTGGTGGCCAGGTCGGCTACAACTACCAGATCGGCCAGATCGTCCTCGGCGCCGAGGCTGACTTCCAGTACACCGACCTGAAGAAGACCACATCGTTCCTGGGCACCAGCGGCGCGACCTCGACCTTCCGCAACGAGACGGAATATCTCGGCACCGTGCGTGGCCGTGTCGGCTATGCCATCGACCGGTTCCTGCCCTACGTCACCGGCGGTCTCGCCTATGGCAGCGTCAAGAACCGCGCCACCTTCTTCAGCGCGACGGTTCCCGGCCAGATCGACTATATCGGCGCCCGCAGCGACACGCAGGTCGGCTACACCATCGGTGGTGGCCTCGAATACGCCTTCACCAGCAACCTCTCGGCCAAGGCCGAATACCTCTATTACGACCTCGGCAAGAAGAACAACCCGGTCGTCCTGACCGCGGCCGGCCCCGCCGGCGGCTCCTACGTCGCCAAGAACGAGACCACTGGCCACATCGTCCGCGTCGGCCTGAACTACCGCTTCAGCACGTTCTGATCGTCCGCATCCGCGGGTATGACGAAGGCCCCCGCTCCGCGGGGGCCTTTTTCTTTGAGCTACGTCAGGTCGCGGCGTCGCCATCGCCCTCCTTGAGGGCATCGAGGGGGGCGTCGAGCGTGAAGACCACGCCCGCCGGCGGATAGGCGGTTTCGCTGCGGCCGCGCACCGACGGAAAGGTCCGCTCGATCAGGCGCGAACCGAATCCGCGTCGGGTCGGCGTCGCCACCGGGGGGCCGTCCCGCTCCTGCCAGCGCAGGCGGAACTGGCGCTCGCCATCGATGTCGTCGATCCGCCAGGTCAGGGAGATCCGGCCGGTCTGGTTCGAGAGCGCGCCGTATTTGACGGCGTTGGTGGCGAGTTCGTGGAGCATCAGCGTCAACGCCAGCGCGGCCTTGCGGCCGAGCGTGACGTCGGGGCCGGCGACGGTGAAGCGCTCGGGCTCTCCCTGGATGCCGATGACGCTGTCGACGATCCGCGCCAGCGCCGCATCGGCCCAGTTTGCATCGACGAGCACGTCATGCGCCCGCGAAAGGGCGGAAAGCCGCGCGCCGAACACGGCGCCCGCGTCTTCCAGCGAGGTGGCGTTGCGCATGGTCTGCGAGGCGATGGCCTGGACCATGGCGAGCGAGTTCTTCACCCGGTGCGCCAGTTCCTGCGTCAGCAGGCGCTGCTGCGCCTCCGCCTCCTTGCGTTCGGTGATGTCGAGATGCGCGCCGACGAGGCGGATGGCCTTTCCGGTCTCGTCACGCTCGATCTGGGCCAGCGCCTGAATCCAGCGCACGGCTCCGTCCGAGGGCCTGACGATTCGATATTCCGCCTGATAGTCGCGCGCCGAACCCGCGACCGCCTCGCGGAAGTGGCCCTCGACAGCGGCGCGCTCCTGCGGATGGATTCGACCGACCCAGTCCTCGTGGCTCTCACGCGCGGCCTCGGGCGGCAGGCCGTGAACCAGAAGATATTCAGGTGAGCGACGATTGCGGAAGCCGTCGCGCAGATCGACCTCGAGCCCGCCGACGCGGCCGATCTTCTGGACCTGCGCCAGTTCCTGCTCGCGGCGGCGAAGCTCGCTTTCGGCCGCGTCGCGGGCGCGCAGCGCATTCACGGCGGCCGTCGTCTCGGTGACGATGGCAAGGATGCCGGCGACCAAGCCGGCGCCGTCCAGAACGGGGCTGTAATCGACCGTAAGCCAGACATCCTCAGCGACCCCGTTGCGGTGCAGGACCAGCGGGAGATCGCGATAGGAGAGCGCTTCGCCGCGATGCAGCGTCGCCAGCACTTCGCGATGAAAATCGAGCAGTTCGGGCCAGGCGTCGAAGATGCTGCGGCCGAGAATGAGCGGATGCCGGGCGCCGGCGATCACGGCATAGGCGTCGTTGTAGACCTGAATTCCGGCCTCGCCCCAGATCAGGGTCATCGGCGTCGACGAGAGCAGCACCATCTGCATGGCCGCGCGCAGTTCGGCCGGCCAGCGCGACGGCGCGCCGAGCACGCTTTCCGACCCCGTCCAGCGCCGCAGCAGGTCGCCGACCCCGCCGCCGCCGAACGGCCAATCCCCCTTCGTCATGGCTCCATTCCCCCGAATAGATCAGCCCGTCACGTCGGGAGCCGCCATCGAACGCTATCATGCCGATCGTTAGCTTGCGACCGAGCCCGCAAGCGCGACCCGCGGCTCGCCAACCGCTCTCTCCCGATCGGAATGACTACCAGCAGTCTCCGCTCCGGTATGCGTCAAATGACATGTGGGCTTCCTGTGTCTGAAGGCCGTTCGAGCCGGGAAAGCAGTGGCGGCTAGGCGGGTTTCGCGGCAATCTCCCGGAAACTGGTCCGTGGCCGCCTTGCGGGCTTCAGGACGCCACCGAGGGGACGGGATGCCGACCGATATCGAGATTGCGCGCGCCGCCAGCTTGCGGCCGATCGCGACCATTGCCGATGCTGCGGGCATCCCCGCCGATGCCCTCAATCCCTATGGCAAGTTCATCGCCAAGGTCGATACGACCGCGATCCCGGGTTTCGCGGGCAAGCCCGACGGTAAACTGATCCTTGTCACCGCGATCAGCCCGACGCCGGCGGGCGAGGGCAAGACGACCACGACGGTGGGGCTCGGCGACGGGCTGGCGCGCATCGGCAAGCGCACCATGATCGCGCTGCGCGAGCCCTCGCTGGGGCCGTGTTTCGGCGTCAAGGGCGGGGCCGCCGGCGGCGGCTATGCGCAGGTCGTGCCGATGGAGCAGATCAACCTGCATTTCACCGGCGATTTCCACGCCATCACCTCGGCGCATAATCTGCTGGCGGCGCTGGTCGACAACCATGTCTACTGGGGCAACGGCCTCGGGCTCGACACGCGCCACATCGCCTGGCGGCGGGTGATGGACATGAACGACCGCGCCCTGCGCTCGACCGTCTCCTCGCTCGGCGGCGCCAGCAACGGCTTTCCGCGCGAGGATGGCTTCGACATCACGGTGGCCTCCGAGGTGATGGCGATCTTCTGCCTCGCCAAGGACCTTGCCGATCTGGAGGCGCGGCTAGGCAAGATCGTCATCGGCCGCACCCGCGACAAGCGCCAGGTCACGGCAGCCGAACTCAAGGCGACCGGCGCGATGAGCGTGCTGCTCAAGGACGCGGTGATGCCCAATCTGGTGCAGACGCTGGAAGGCACGCCGGCTTTCGTGCATGGCGGCCCCTTCGCCAACATCGCCCATGGCTGCAATTCGGTGATCGCGACGCGGGCCGCGCTCAAGCTCGCCGATTATGTCGTGACCGAAGCCGGCTTCGGGGCCGATCTCGGGGCCGAGAAGTTCTTCGACATCAAGTGCCGCAAGGCCGGGTTGAAGCCGGCGGCGGCCGTGATCGTCGCGACCGTGCGGGCGCTCAAGATGCATGGCGGCGTCGCCAAGGACGCGCTGGGAAACGAGAACCTGCCGGCGCTCGAGGCGGGCCTCGCCAATCTCGCCCGCCATGTCCAGAACATCCGCAAATTCGGCGTGCCTCCGATCGTTGCGATCAACAACTTCACCGCCGATACCGCAGCCGAACATGCGCTGATCGCGAATTACTGCCGCAACCATCTCGGCGTCGAGGCCGTGATCTGCCGGCACTGGGCCGATGGCGGCGCGGGCACCGAAGAACTGGCGCACAAGGTCGTGGCGCTGGCGGAAGGCGGCGAGGCCGATTTCGCGCCGCTCTATCCCGACGCCATGCCGCTATGGGACAAGCTGGAGACGGTGGCTCGCGAAATCTATGGCGCGGGCGGTCTTTCGGCCGACGCCAAGGTGCGCGCCCGCTTCGCCGAACTGGAGGCAGCAGGACATGGCGGCCTGCCCGTCTGCGTGGCCAAGACGCAATATTCGTTCTCGGCCGACCCGACGCTGCGCGGGGCTCCGTCGGGACATACCGTCAATGTCCGCGAGCTCAGGCTCTCTGCCGGGGCAGGTTTCGTCGTGGCGATCTGCGGCGACATCATGACGATGCCGGGCCTGCCACGCGAGCCTGCGGCCGAGCGCATCCATATCGACGCGAACGGGCGAATCGAAGGGTTGTTCTGACATCGGGCGTCATGGTCGGCCCTGAGCCGATCATCTCGTGGGGAGTTTGATTCTGCACGAGACGCTCGGGGCAAGCCCGAGCATGACGCCGCTAGGCGAACGCCAACTGCACCTTCATCGCCTTGCTCTTGTCCGCCGCCAGATCGAAGGCCTCGACCGCGCGCTCGACCGGGATCGAGGCGGTGAGCAGCGGCGTGAGGTCGATATCGCCCGAACCGATCATCGCGACCGCCCAGTCGAACTCCTCATGGAAGCGGAAGGAGCCGCGCAGGTCGAATTCCTTGGAGACGAGGACGTTCATCGGCAGGGTGAAATTCCCGCCGACGCCGATCTGCACGATGACGCCGCCCGGGCGCACGACATCGAAGGCGCCGGTCAGCGCATGCTGGTTGCCCGACGCCTCGAACATCACGTCGAAGGCGCCCTTCTGAGCGCCGTATTCGGCCTTCAGCCGGTCGGGCTCAGCCATCACATTGATCGCGGCGGTCGCGCCCATCTTGAGCGCCGTCGGCAGCGGCCCGTCGACGACGTCGGTCGCGACGATCTCGGCCGCGCCGGCGGCTTTTGCGGCGACTATGGCGAGCACGCCGATCGGGCCTGAGCCCGTCACCAGCACGCGCTTGCCGAGCAGTGGCCCGGCGCGCCTGGCGGCGTGCAGGCAAACCGAGAGCGGCTCGGCGAAGGCCGCCATCGCCGCGCTGACGCCAGCTGCCACCTTCACCGCCTGACGCTCCTCGATCACGAGGACATCGCGAAAGCCGCCCTGGACATGGGGGAAGCGCATCGCCGAGCCGTAGAACAGCATGTCCACGCAGTGCTGCTGCTGGCCCATCTGGCAATAGCGGCAATGGCCGCAGGCGCGGCTGGGATTGACCGCGACGCGGTCACCGGGTTTTACGCGCGACACCTCGCCGCCGACGGCCTCGACCATGCCGGCGATCTCATGGCCGAGGATCAGCGGCTCGCGCACGCGGATCGTGCCGAAGCCGCCATGCAGGTAATAATGCAGGTCGGAGCCGCAAATGCCGCCGGCTTCGATCCGGACGCGGACATCGAGCGGGCCTAGCTCCGGCGCGGTCGTCGCCTCGACGCGCAGGTCTTTCTCGGAATGGATGACGACGGCGCGCATGGTGGTGTTTCCTTCAACTCGACGCCGACTTGTACCACTCAGCCCTCATCCTGAGGAGCGGGCGCAGCCCGCGTCTCGATGGATGCCCCAGCTTGCGCCGGAGCCTTCTGGAGCATCCTTCGAGACGCCGCTGCGCGGCTCCTCAGGATGAGGGCTGAGTCGAGTTGCGGCGGCTTCCGCCCGGTTGTCTAATCGATTGAATGATGCTTAGCGAAATCGACCCTGCCGCTGCAAACCAAAACTGCCCGGCGAGACAAAAAGAGGAAGCCGCCATGTCGCTGTCGCTGTTCAGCCTGGAAGGCAGGATCGCGCTGATCACCGGCTCGGGCCAGGGCATCGGTCTCGCCATGGCGGAGGGCCTGTCGGAAGCCGGCGCGCATGTCGTGTTGAACGGGCGCGACAAGGCAAAGCTGGAGAGCGCGCATGCGGCCCTCGTCTCGGCCGGGCGCAAGGCGTCGATCGCGGCCTTCGACGTCACCGATCATGTCGCGGTCGAGGCCGGCGTCGCGGCGATCGAGGCCGAAATCGGGCCGATCGGCATCCTGATCAACAATGCCGGTATCCAGCGACGCGGGCCGATCACCGAGTTTCCGATCGCGGACTGGCATGAGGTGGTCAATACCAACCTGAATTCGGTCTTCTACGTCACGCAGGCCGTCGCCAAGCGCATGGTGCCGCGCCGAAGCGGCAAGATCGTCAATATCGGCTCGGTCCAGAGCGAACTCGGCCGCCCGACGATCATCCCCTATACCGCGACCAAAGGCGCTGTGAAGATGATGACGCGCGGTCTTGCGGCCGAACTCGGCAGGCACAACATCCAGGCGAACGCGATCGGGCCGGGCTATTTCACCACCGAGATCAACAAGGCGCTGATCGCCGACGAGGCCTTCTCGACCTGGATCAAAAGCCGCACGCCGGCCGGGCGCTGGGGCGAGACGAAAGAGCTGATCGGCGCCGCGATCTTCCTGTCCTCGGCGGCGTCCGACTACGTCAACGGCCATCTGCTGATGGTCGATGGCGGGCTGACGGCGGTGGTGTGACCGCTCTTTGACGGAACCTCCGCCGTCATTCCGGACAAGCGGCGAAGCCGCGCCGATCCGGAATCCATCATCGAGCACTGTCGCGCTCTACGATGGATTCCGGGTCTGCGTTGCGCTGCGCCCGGAATGACCGTGGAAAGGTTTCGGGCAATTCAGCCAGATCAGCTCCGCTTGCCCTGCGGGTCCGGGTGGCCGTCGATGCGCATCTGGAACAGGAAATAGGTCGGCGAGCAGAAGCCGTAATCCTTGACCACCCCGGTCGCGCCGGGCACGTCGTCGGGGATCGCCTGACACATATAGTCCTCGCGGCAGAAATTCGTCGCGCTGCAGGTGCCGCGGTTGCCGCGCGTCACCGCCTTCGACAGACAGGCGTCGAAGTTGTTGGTCGCGACGCAGTCGTCGAAGGCTTTTCCACCCGCGAGCCCGCAGATCTCGTCGGGGACCTTTCCGCCGGCAAAGCCCGCGAAGCTCTTGTCGGCCGGCGTGCACTGGCGATAGGCCATGCCGCCGGGTACGCCGATCTTGGCCGGCCGACAGTTGAAGCCCGTCGGCGAGAAGCCGGTCGCCATAGCGCCGAACTGGCCGGTCTGGACGTAGCGGTCGAGATAGGGCTTGCCGCTCGCGGTCGTGATCGCGCCGGTGAGACAGGGCTGGCCCGAGAAGTTGCGGGCCTCCTCGAGCTTGAGACACTGCCCCAGTTCGAGCCCGACCGAGGGGTTGGCGATGATCGCCTTGCAGGTCGAGCCCGCGCCGCAGCTCCAGCTTTCGCCGAGGGCTTTCCGCGCGCTTTCGGTCAGGCAGGGCATGGTCAGCCCGGCCATGCGATAGCTCGCCGCTTTGCCGGCCTCCCAGCGCGCCGGCGGCGCGAAGGAGAGCGGCCGGTAGCGATCGGGCTCGCGGCCAGCCGCCACCGCCTCGACATAGGCCGCGCGGCGCGCCGTCTCGGCATGGAAATGCGGGGAGACGCCGACCTTGATCCGGTTGAGCGCCGAGGTCGAGGCGTCGTCGGCGCCGAACATATGGAAGCCGGCCGTGGCATTGGCCTGATGGCAGCCCATGCAGGAGCCGTTGTCGAGCCGCTCGATCACGGCGCGGGGCGTCCGCACGAGTCGCGTCGCGGAGAGGTCGAGCCCGGCCAGTGCGTCTGCCGGCAATGCCTCGGTAAAGGGGTGGTTGGCGAGCCGCGCACTGCCGAAGGTCGAGTAGGAGATCGCCTTGGTTGCGAGGAAGCGCTCGGGAAGCAGATAGACGCCGCTGTCGATCGCCGGGACGTGGCTGCGGACGTAGTCGACGAGGTCCTGGCGCAGCGCGGCATCGCTTTTCAAGCGCGGCAGGTCTGGCGTGTTCTCCAGCGGCTTCGGCGTCAGCGCCCAGGCGGCGCCGGCCTTCGCGGCCGAGAAAACCCGCATCAGATAGGCCGCCTGCCCGCCGAACTGCGTTTCCATCCCCGAAGGAAAACGCACGATCTGGGCGTTGATCTCGACCTGTTTCAGGGTCATGCGGCGGGGCGAGAGCGGCCCGTCCGCAAGCGCTTTGGCGAGGCTTGCAGCGTCTGCTCCCGGCTGGCGCTGCCAGAGCCGGGCGGCATCAGTGCAGCTTTCACCGGGCAGGGCGGACGCCGCGAAGACGGCGTTCAACGTGAAGGGCAGGCGCGAGGCGAGGCGGCGCTTGAGCTTCGCGTCCTGGAAGGAATAGGCGAGGCGGTAGATCAGCCTGATCTCGCCGCAGCCCTGCTCGCCGCCAAGGCTTCCGAAATCGCGCCGGTCGAGCCGGTTGACGATGGCTGCGAGCCTGAACTGCGCGATCGGCGAGTTGAGCCAGCCGAGATCGATGATGCGGCCGACATTGCCGTCGGTGACCTCGTAGAGCTTGCGGCCATTGGCCAGCATCTCCGCCCGCAAGCCGGCGACATCGTCGCGGACATGCTGGGCCAGCGTGCGGTAGGCGGGGTTCGTGCCGGCGAGGTCCGCGGTCGTATTTGCCTGCGCCTGTCCAAGGATCGCGCCGAACGAAAAGCCGGCGGCCTCGACCTGCCGCAGGGTGGCGACATCCTGCACGTCGGTCAGAACGGTCTGCTGCGCGAGGGCCGCAAGGCTGGACAGCGCCAGGCCGAAAGCTGTCAGCGTGGTCCTGAGGCCGGCCAACCAGCGCATTCGTGTTTCCCCCGGACAAAGCGCTCGCCCAAGCGCAGGCAAGAATAGCGAGTTTGTGGCGTTGGGGTAAAGAAGACGTCGCCGTCAGGCCGTGTTGCCCCCGCCCAGACCGCCCTTGCCCGTCCGGCCTTTGCGCGCCTTGGCGGCGCGATCCTCGAATTCCTGGCGGATCGCCTCGAGCTTTTCCTCGTCGAGTTCCTCGAGGTCGAGAAGTTCCTCGCGCGCGCCCTTCAGCTTCACGATCAGCTCGTCGAGCTTGATCTGCATCGCGGCGGTGTCGCGGTTCTGGCTGTTCTGGATGATGAAGACCATCAGGAAGGTAACGATGGTGGTCGAGGTGTTGATCACCAGTTGCCAGGTGTCGTTGAAGCCGAAGAGCGGCCCCGACAGACCCCAGATCACGATGATCGCGACCGCGACGAAGAAGGTCTGGGGCTTGCCGGCCCAGCGCGAGGTCGTCTGGGAGAGCTTGGTGAAGGGCGAGCGATCGGTGAGAAGTTCTGTGCGTCCGGCCATGGTCGTCCCCCGATCGGCACGCCCCGGTCGGACCCGCCCGACAGCACAACGCATCAGGGGGCGTCGTTGTTGCCGGGCCTGTCGCGGGCGCGCGTCAGGAAGGCGCGCACGGCCAGGTCGCCGCTGAGGCCGATGGCGCGGTCATAGGCGGCGCGGGCCTCGTTGTGGCGGCCGGCGCGGGCGAGCAGGTGGGCGCGCAGGGCCCAATGCGGTTGGTAGCCGGCGATCTCCGGCCCGGGAATGTCGTCCAGCAAGGCCAGTCCGCGCTCTGGCCCGAAGGCTTCGGCGCAGGCTGCCGCCCTGCTGACGCGGACGCCGGTCGTCGGCGCGAGTTGCGCGAGGGCGTCGTAGAGTTGCGCCAGCGCGAGCCATTCCGTGCGCCCTGTCGCGGCGCGGCCGGCGTGGACCGACTGGATCGCGGCTTCGAGCTGGAACGGCCCGATGCGTTTGAGGCTCGCGGCATGGCCGAGCTCGCGTTCAGCCTCGGCGATCAGCTCCCGCGACCAGAGCGCCACATCCTGCTCGCCCAGCGGGATGAAGCTGCCGCCGGCATCGCGCCGCGCCCCGCGCCGGGCCTCGCAATGCAGCATCAAGGCGAGCAGGCCGCGAGCCTCGGGCTCATCGGGCATCAGGCCGACGATGAGCCGCGCCAGCCAGATCGCCTCGCCGGCAAGGCCCTGCCGTTTTGGATCGGCGCCCGCGACATCCTCCCAGCCGCTGCCGAAGGCTGCGTAGATCGCCTGCAGCACGGCATCGAGGCGTGGCGGCAGCTCCGCGCGCTCGGGCACCTCGAAGGCGATGCCGGCGTCGCGGATCTTGGTTTTGGCGCGGACCAGCCGCTGGCCGAGCGCCGCCGCCGAGGTCAGGAAGGCGGCGGCGATTCTGGTGGCGTCGAGGCCGAGCACGGTCTGCAGCATCAGGGCCGGGCGCGCGGCTTCGTCGATCGCGGGATGGGCGCAGACGAAGAGCAGCTTCAGGCGCTCGTCGGGAAAGAGCGGGGCTTGCGTCATGGCGAACTCGTCAAAGAGCAGCGCGAGCGTCGGCTCGGCGTCGGCGCGCACGACGCGGGCGCGCGAGCGGTCGATCAGGACGCGGCGGGCGGAAGTCAGGAGCCAGGCTTCGGGCCGCGCCGGAACGCCGGCCTCGGGCCAGCTTTCCAGCGCGGCCGCGAAGGCCTCGGCCAGCGCGTCCTCGGCTGCCGCAAGATCGCGCCATTGCCGCGCGAGCAGCGAGACTAGCCGGCCATAGGAGGCGCGGGCTGCGAGATCGGCCGCTGCGCGCGCCTCGCCGGCGAAGTCCGCCCGATGCATCAGCTTTCGGCGAGCGTCGGCTGCGGCAGCACCGGCCGGACCTCGGTCGAGCCATAGTCCGAGGACGGGCTGCGCGCCGCCCAGTCGAGCGCGGCGTCGAGATCGGGTACCTCTATGACGAAATAGCCGCCGAGCTGTTCCTTGGTGTCGGCATAGGGGCCGTCCTGGATCTGGCGCTGGCCGTCGCGGATGCGCACGGTCGTGGCGGTGTGGGGCGGCAGCAGGCCCGCGCCGCTGACGACGATGCCCGCCTGGTTGAGTGCGCCGACATAAGCCATCCACGAGCCCCAATAAGCCTGCTGCTTGTCGGGGTTGTCGCGCAGGTCGAAGTCGGTCGCGTTTTCGCGGAAGATCAGCATGTACTGCATCGGGCGGGCTCCTCGTCAGTGGACGCCGGAGAACCATCCTCCGGCTGCCATGATGACGTCCAGCCCCGCGCGATTTCGACAGGCGCTTGAAAAAAGTTTCAGACCCCGAGCCGCTGGGCGTGCCAGGCGATGTGCTGGGCCATGAAGGTCGAGACGAAATTGTAGGAGTGGTCGTAGCCGTCGCGCATGTTCAGCTCGAGCGGGATGCTCGCCTGGACGCAGGCGATCTCGAGCAGCCAGGGGCGCAGGCCTTCCTGCAGGAAGCCGTCGGCGGCGCCCTGGTCGACCAGCAGGTCGCGCAGGCGGTGGCCGTCGGCAATCAGCGCGGTCGAATCATAGGCGCGCCATGTCGCCTCGTCGGGGCCGAGATATTTCTCCAGCGCGGGCCGCGACCAGCCGGCGGTCGAGGGCTGGCTGATCGGCGCGAAAGCGGAGACCGACAGATAGCGCTGCGGGTTCTTGAGGCCGAGCGTGATCGCGCCATGACCGCCCATGGAATGGCCGAAAATGCCCTGCCTGCCCATGTCGAGCGGGAAATGCTGCGAGACGAGAGCGGGCAGTTCGTCGCGGATGTAGCTCTCCATGCGGTAGTTGTTCGCATAGGGATCCTGCGTGGCGTCGAGATAGAAGCCCGCGCCCGAGCCGAACTGCCAGTTTTCGGGCTCGTCGGGCACGCCATCGCCACGCGGAGAGGTGTCCGGGCAGATGATGGCGACGCCGTTGGCCGCCGCCGCCGCGCGGTACTCGCCCTTGTCCATGACGTTCTGGTGCGAGCAGGTGAGGCCTGAAAGATACCAGAGGACGGGGACATTCGCCTCCTCGCTCTGATGCGGCAGGAAGATCGCGAAGCTCATCGGACAGCCGCAGACGACGCTGTCATGGCGATAGACGCGCTGCGAGCCGCCGAAGGCTTTCGAGCTGGAGAGCAGTTCCATGGGCGATTCCTCTCGGTCGATCGTGACGCGATCCCGCAATCACATACGCGCCGTCATCCCGGACGCAGCGAAGCGGAGATCCGGGATCCATCGCAAGGCTCAACGGCGCTCTATGATGGACCCCGGATCGGCGCGGCTGCGCCGCTTGTCCGGGATGACGCAGTGTTTCCGTGCCTTATTGATGCGGCCAGAAAGCGGCGCTCAGTACACAACCACGCTGCGGATCGACTTGCCCTCATGCATCAGGTCGAAGCCGTGGTTGATCTCGTCGAGGGCGAGCTTGTGCGTGATCAGGTCGTCGATGTTGATCTTGCCCTCCATGTACCAGTCGACGATTTTCGGCACGTCTGTGCGCCCGCGCGCGCCGCCAAAAGCCGTGCCCTTCCAGACGCGGCCGGTGACGAGCTGGAACGGCCGCGTCGCGATCTCCTTGCCGGCCTCGGCGACGCCGATGACGATCGACTCGCCCCAGCCGCGATGGCAGCACTCGAGCGCCTGGCGCATGACGTTGGTGTTGCCGGTCGCGTCGAAGGAGAAGTCCGCGCCGCCGCCGGTCAGGTCGACGATCGCCTGCACGACCTTGTCGTTGCCGATTTCGGTGGGGTTGATGAAGTCGGTCATGCCGAACTTGCGGGCCATCTCCTGCCGCGCGGGGTTGATGTCGACGCCGATGATCTTGTCGGCTCCGACCATGCGCGCGCCCTGCAGGACGTTCAGCCCGATGCCGCCGAGACCGAAGACGACGACATTGGCGCCCGGCCAGACCTTGGCCGTGTAGATGACAGCGCCGATGCCGGTCGTCACACCGCAGCCGATATAGCAGATCTTGTCGAAGGGGGCGTCCTCGCGGACCTTGGCGAGCGCGATCTCGGGCAGGATGGTGAAGTTCGCGAAGGTCGAGCAGCCCATATAGTGGAAGATCGTCCCGTCCCTTTGGCCATTATCGCAGGAGAAGCGCGAGGTGCCGTCGGGCATCACGCCCTGGCCTTGCGTGGCGCGGATCGAGGTGCACAGGTTCGTGCGGCGCGACAGGCAGCTTTTGCAGGAACGGCACTCGGGCGTGTAGAGCGGGATGACGTGATCGCCGACCTTGAGCGAGGTCACGCCCGCGCCGATCTCGCGCACGATGCCCGCGCCTTCATGGCCGAGGATGGCGGGGAATTTCCCTTCCGAATCCATGCCCGACAGCGTGTAGGCGTCGGTGTGGCAGATGCCGGTCGCCATGACCTCGACCAGCACCTCGCCGGGCTTGGGCCCGCCGATCTCGATGGTCTCGATGGTGAGCGGCTTGCCGGCTTCCCAGGCGACGGCGGCGCGTGTCTTCATCGGGTGTGTCCTTCTGTTCTTGTTGTCGGGGTCATTTGAGGTAAGGCCGGATGGCGCGCATGATCTCGGCGATCTCCGCCTCGCCGGCAGGTGGCGCGGGCTGTCCACGCCCCGTGCCCAGCACCGTTTCGCGCAGATGGCTTTCGAGCACTTCCGCCATCAGCCCGGTCGCGGCCCCGCGCAGCGCCGCGAGCTGCTGCAGCAGCGCGCCGCAATCGTCGCCGCGTTCGACCGCGAGGACGAGCGCATCGGCCTGTCCCCTGATCCGGCGCAGCCGGGTGACCGCGCGTTTCTTCTCTTCGGGCGTATGTGGCATCCGGCTAAATATACTGGGGCGGAGTATGTCGGGCGGACGCTAGTCCAGCAGTGGCGAGCCTGTCAACGCGATGTTGGCCGGCCCAGACACGGCAAAGGCGACTGCGTCGCCGCAGCCGCCTTTGCCGGAAATGGGAAGAGCCTGTTTGGCCGTTCAGAAGCTGTAGGCGGCCTTCACCTTGACGAGGTGCTGGCTGAAATTGACCAGATCGAGATCGCCCGGCTGGCCCTTGGCCTTGCCGGCGAGCTGGACGTTGTAGGCGGCCGAGAGCGCGAGCTGCTTGGTCGCCTGCCAGTAGACGCCGGGACCGGCGAAAGTGGCGTAGCCGGCTTCGGTGCCGAAGCCGAGGTCGTTGTAGCGACGCTGGTGACGGACCTCGCCCGACAGATACACGCCCTCGACCGCCTGCCAGGCGAGCGAGCCGCCGACCGTGAAGGTCGAGGAGCGGCCATAAGGCGTCGGCCCCGTCCAGGTCAGGTCGTGCGAGAGATTCAGCGCCGCGTAGAGCTTGCCGGGAACCAGCGTCTTGTCGGCGAAGAGGCGAATGCCGGTGTTGTAGCTGGTGAAGCGGCCGGCGCCGTCGGGGTCGGTGCGGTTGACGCTGGGGTCGAGCACCACGGTCAGGCCGAGCCCGTGCAGGTCGCGGCCGAACAGGCGGTATTTCATCTCGACGCCAGCGCCGAAGCTGCGCGCATCGCTGCTGACGCCGCCGAAGGACGCATCCGTGTAGCCGCCCAGCAGATACGGGCCGACCTCCAGGCAGGGCGCCGCGCCGTAGGAACCCTGCAGCATCGCGCCATGGCTGTTGAGCTGGCCGGCGCGCGTACCGAAAGCCCCGCCATAGGTCAGGCTCGGGCCGAAGGAGCCCTTCTCCGCGACATCCGAGCCGGTGGTGAAGCCGAAGGCGTCGGTCGGGATGCTCTCGCCGTCGGCACAGGCCGACAGAACCGGCAGCGAAAGAGGGGCTGTCTTGCGCGAGGGCAGGTCGGCGGCGAGGGACGCGGTGGCGGCAAAAGTGGCGCCGATCAAGGCGAGAGCGACAGGCTTGAACGACATGGACAGGTTCCGGTTGGGATACCGAACTTTATGCAAATGCGAATGATTTGCAAGAGTTTGATTCGGCTATGTTGACGAAATCAGCATGCCAGAGCGCCGCGCGCTGGGCGAGGCCACTACGGGCTGCCGGACTGTAATAAAGTTACATGTTGCGGCGCTGCAACATTTTCGAGCCGCGCCAGCACGCGCGGCGCGATCCCGGCCAGTTCCGACAGCGGTTTCCAGGCGGCGGCGTAGACCTCTTCCGCTTGCGCGACGAGCTCAAGCGATGGATCGGCGAGGAAGAGATACTGCAGATCATGATGGATATGGTCGGGTTCGCCACGCGCCGGCTTGCCCGGAACGTCATGGCTGTCGATCGCGAAGGGCAGATCCGCGCCCTCATGCCATGGATGCAAGGCGAGGCCAGTCACGCTGGTCTCCTCGATCGCCTCGCGCGCGGCCGAGAGATGGAAATGCTTCGCCGGCTCGTAATGGCCGCCCGGCTGGAGCCAGCGCCCGATCGCGACATGGTCGATCAGCAGCACCTGCGCATGGTCGGGCGAGAGCACGATCGCGCTGGTGGTGAGATGGCCGGGCAGGGTTGCGCGGTCGTCGAGGGCGTGCCCCTGCGCGATCTGCCAGCGCAGCAGCGCCAGATGCTCGCCGCGCCCGGCGATTTCGGCGCGATAGCGCGCGACGGTGTCCGAGAGGCGGGCGAGGAAGGCCGAGGACGAGATCATGCGCCTGCCTAGCCGATTCGGGCTCACTTCAGCGACAGGCGATATTCCGAGATATGGCCGTTCTTCGGGCCGTCATAGGCGATCAGCACGCTCAGGCTCTCGGTGCGTTCAGCAAGCAGCGTGACGCTCTCGGCCTTGGCGTCGATGCGCGAGGGGAGATCGCCGAGCAGCTTTGGCGCTGCCGGATTGCGGAGATCGACGAGGATCAGCGAATAGGGCAGGTCCTGCTCCTGCGTGGGGCCGATAAGCGCAAGCAGCCGGCCGTCGGCGAGCGCGGCGAGGTCGCGAATGCCGCGATCAGGTCCGGCGGGAAACATCACCACCTGAGGGCGCGTCTGCGCGGGCTGCGAGCCGGGCGCGAAAAGGTCGGCGAGACTTGCGCCGACGAGGACGGCCTGGCTCCGGATCGAAGGCGCGCGCAGGCCCGCCCAAAGCGTGTCGCCGGTGACCGCGATGCCCTCGATATTGAGGCCCTGGCTCTCCTTCAGGCTGCGACCGAAGGAGGCCCCGGCCTCGCCGGCCTGAAGCAACATGTCGCTGAGCCGATAGGTCAGTTCGACCGGGCCTGCGGGCCTGCCGGCGGCATCGACCCTGATCCGGGCGAGATGGAACGCCGAGAGACGGAATTCGCCCTTGTTGCGCGAGCAGCCATGCGAACCCGCAACATAGAAGACGCTATCGGCAAAGGCGACGGCCTCGCCGTCGAGATCGGTGAAGCCGCCGGGTTTCGGGCAGATCGAATGAGGCGGCGCGCCAAGCGTCGCCGGCGATGGAGTGTCGCCCAGCAGCGGGAGCATCTCGCGCGGCGTTATCTCGCCGCCGCTCAGCGTCGCAAACTGCGCGGCGCGGTTCTCATCGTTGATCAGCAGGCAGCGGCGCTGGCCCGCGACCGGCGGCATGCAGGCGAGCCCGCTGACGTCGCGCGCCGGCTTGCCGTCCTTCTTCCCGGCGAAATCGTCCGTCGCCTCGATCCGGCGCTCGGGCTTCAGCGTCTTGGCCAAGGCCGGTGAGGCCGCCAGCGCGAGCAACAGGCAGAGCAGGAGACGCCGCACGATTTCTGGTTCCCGGTTGAGGCGCGATTGAGCGCGGCGGGAACGGCGATGTCAAAGCCGACGCAAAAACCTCGGTCAGCCCTCCAGCCAGGATTTCATCACGCGCCAGAAATCGAAGCGCTGCTTGCTCGAGACCAGCGTATGGGCCGCGCCGGGAATGATGGTCAGCTGCTTGTCGCCATTGGGCAGCTTCTTGAAGAAATCGCAGATGTCGTCCATCGAGGCGATGCCGTCATATTGCCCGCTGATCATCAGCACGGGCGCGCTGACGCGGTCTGGATGCACCACCGGCAGGTTGACGGTCATGTCGAGATAGGTGCCGGCCGGCACGCTGTCGCCGAAGGGCAGCTCGGCCTTGATGAACGCGTCGATCACGTCCTGGTCGGTGGTGTTGGGCTTGTCGCGGGTGAAGATGCTGTTGAGCATCCCGGCGTCGCGCGGCCTGCGGTTATGCGTGCGGAAATACTCGGCCTGTTCGGCGCGCTTGCTCAGCGTGCCCGAGCCCTGGCCGGTATAGGTGAAGGCCTGCAGCACGAGCCGTCCGACCCGGTCCGGGCGCTCCATCGCATAGGCGCCGACGCGCAGCGCGCCGGAGCTTTCGCCCATCATGTGCATGCGCGCTTGCCCGGTTTCGCGCTGGATCAGGTCGGCCGCGACCTTGAGATCGGCGACGCCGCTGGCGATGTTGGAATTGCCCGAAGTGCGCGAGGACTTGCCGTAGCCTTCATGGTCCATGGTCCAGACATCGTAGCCCCAGCGCGCGGCGACGTTCATCATCGAGACGTCGTCGCGGCCGGGGATCGTCAGATCATAGGTCGGGCGGCCCGATGCCGAGGAGCCGTGGACGAAGAACAGCACCGGCAGCGCCTTGCCGTCGGGCGCGCCGACACGCTTGCGATAGATCGCAAGCTCGACGCCGGGAGATTTCGTCGCGGTGTAGTCGGCGCTCCAGATCTCGGGCTCGCCGGCCGTCGCGCCGCCTGTCGCAAACGGCGTGGTTGCGGCCGCAAGCGCGGCTCCCTGAAGCAATGTGCGGCGGTGAAGCATGATCGATCCTCCCGAGGACTATTCTTGACGATTTTCGGCAGAGTAGGAGGCGGGGCGCGCGCCTCACAAGCCACGCGGCTGGCGCTGCGATCACCAATGCGAGAGGCGGTGTCGCACCATCGGGCTCAGAACACCGCATGGTCGCCGCGCTGCGCCGACGCCTCGCCCATGACTGCGCGCGCGTAAAAATCAAACAGCGTCTCGGTTCCGGTCTCGGGCGTCGCTGCGGCGTCGTAGCGCCCGGTCGCGGGGTCGAGGACCAGCATCGATTCGGTCGCGTAATAGCGGCCGATGCGGGCGAGTTCGGCCTTGTCGCGCAGCGCCGGCACCACGCGGCCCATGGCTGACAGCCCGAAGATGATCGCGTCCAGCAGCGCCGGCGGGACATGCCTGAACCTGGGCTCGCGCCCGAGCAGGGCAAACAGGCGTTCGCCCTGCTGACGCGGCGTGATCGCGGGGCCCGGCCCGCCGATCGGCAGGATGCGGTTGTGGCGGCTCTCGTCGTCGAGGCAATCGGCGAGATAGGCGCCGAGATCGCCGTCGCCGACGGGCTTGCAGGCGGTGAGCCGGCCGTCGCCGAAGACCAGGAACGGCTTGCCCTGCCTGACGCGCTCGATCTGCCCCGACAGCGACTTGAAGAAGGCGGTCGGCCGCACGATCGAATATGTCAGGCCAGACGCGATCAGCGCTGCCTCGAAGGCGAGCTTGGCGTGCTGGAAGGCGAGCAGCGGCTTTTGCACGCAGATCGCCGAGAGCAGGACCATCTGCATGACGCCGGCCTCACGCGCGGCGGCAAGCGCATGCAGTTGCGCGCGGTGATCGATCGCCCAGGCGTCCGCCGGAGCGCCCGTCCGCGAGGTCAGGCAGGAGACCAGCGCGTCGAAACGCTCGCCGCGAAACCCGTCCGCCGCCAGCGAGGCGGGATCGGTGACATCGCCGAACCGCACACTCGCACCGGCGAGCAGCCTGACGCTGTCGTCGCGTTCCAGCGCACCGCCGACGCCTGCTTTCGGCCGGACGAGGCAGACGACCTCATGGCCGCGCGCGACCAGCGCCTGCACGGTGGCGCGGCCGATCGTGCCGGTCGCGCCCAGCACGAAGACACGCCGTGGCCGGGGCGGGGGACGCAGTGCTGGCGAAGGCAGGATCTCGGTCACGGGTGCGGCTGCATGGTCGGCTGATGGTCCGGCGGAGTGTAGAATGCGTCGGCGGCGTCGCGAAATCCCGCGTCATCGTTACGTCCGGGCTCGCCTGGCAGGCCATGACGAGAAGGTGATCGGGACGCTTGTCCCGCCGATGGACTTCACGGATGGACCGGCTAGTCTCACACAAACGTTATCAGCCCCGCGGGCGGTCGGCATGGCCGCTTCAAGTCGCGCCTATCAAGGCTGCGGACGCCCCTCCAAAGCGAAGGACCAGACCATGACCGGCAAGATCATCGTCACGGATCGCAGAACCCTTCTGGCGGGCGCCGCCGCCGTCGGAGCAGCCGCTGCTTTGCCGCGCTTTTCGGCGCCCGCCAGCGCGCAGTCGGCGGCGAGCGGCGCTTTTGCGCCGACCAGCACCATGTCGGGTGGCGCCAACAACTACATCGCCAATGCGCCGCGCGTGCAGAACCTCGGCACCGGCTTCACCGCCTCTGGCGTGGTGCGGCGCGCCGGCGACGGCAAGCCCCTGGCCAATGTCCGGGTCCAGATCTGGGCCGCGACCGACCGTGGCGGCGAGCGCGAGCCGACCAATCGCGGCAGCGTCATGACCGGGCCGGACGGGCGCTACCAGCTCGAGATCTCGCCGATCGTGCCGCAGTTCGGCCAGCCCCATATCCACATCGCCTATGACGATCCCGGCTTTGCGACCCTGTTCCTGCGGCCGGTGCTGGGCAGCCGCTACGACAAGACCCTGACGGCGGATTTCGTCCTCGCGCCGACCGGACCGAATGAGCCGCGCCGGAGCTGACGGCCGCCGCCGCATCGCAGCCTGGATAGCGGTCGCGGTCCTCGCCGCCGCGCCGGTCGTCATCGCCGCCTTGAGCCCGCTTCTGCGCGGGCGGGAGTTTCTCTGGCTCGTCGGCGGCATGGCCGGCGTCGTCGTGATGAGCCTGCTCTTCGTCCAGCCTTTGCTGATGGCCGCAGCGCCGCCGCTGCTGGCCGCCCGCGACGGCGTGCGCTGGCACCGCCTGGGCGGGATCGCGATCGTCGCACTGGTCGCCCTGCATGTCGGCGCGCTCTATGCCTACAGCCCCGACGACGTCACCGATGCGCTGCTGCTGACCGCGCCGACGCCGTTCTCGCTTTATGGCGTGATCAGCCTGTGGTGCCTCGTGCTGACGGCGGTGCTGGCGGCGACGCGGCGCAAGGTCCGGCTGGGCGTCGCGCCCTGGCGCATCGCGCACAGCGTGCTGGCGGTCGCGGTCGTGGCGGCCGGCGCGGTCCACGCTATCTGGATCGAGGGCGCGATGGAGGAATACTCGAAACTCGCGATCTGCCTTGCCGCGCTGGCGGCAACGAGCGCCGGCGCGATCGAGGTCAATCTGCTGGCGCCCTTGCGACGGCGGCGGGCGTTGCGAGGTGCCGGAACGCGCCCGCAACGGCAAAGCGCAGGGTAGGGGGCTGCACCCGCCGTCATGCTCGGGCTTGACCCGAGCATCCCGTGACGAGTGGGCCTCGACAAGACGTCTCCTCCGGCCCGGGATTCCCGGGTCTGCGCTGCGGTTTGCCCGAGAATGATGCGCTCCCCGTCATGCTCGCCCTTGTCGCGAGCATCCACGTCTTCGTCGCAAGCCTCGACGGCGCAAGACGTGGATGGTCGGGACAAGCCCGACCATGACGGAACGGGCGCGCGAAATCCCCGCCCGCTTTTCAGCGTCGGTTGGTAGGGGCAGCGGAGCGCCGCGAGGCGCGAGGGTATAAAGCCGCAACCATTGAGCCAGGTCGCGGCGCGGCAGGATTGAGCCACCCGCCGCACGCCCCGTGGCGCTCCGCTCGTCGGCGATTTTGGACTCCGGGCCGCGCTTATCGGGTCGTTGGCCATCCTCCGCCGCGAGCCCTTTCGACGCCAGTTCCCCTCATCGGGTTGTCGCGTCTATTCGGGCATGGGACGAAGGCGTGATGCCTCAGACCGTTCCAGCGAGCTCCTCGCGCAGGGGCCGTAGTACCCCCAGGGCGGTGCCCCGAAGCCTCCCGGGACCGGGGTGCAAACCCGACCGCAGGCGCCGCGCTCATCCCGGCTGTCAGCATGCCTCCGGACGGCCGCCCCTCGGGGATGAGGTGGTAGTATCATACGGGAGGTTTGGGTGGGTGGGGATAACTTTGATAGGCAACGAAGAGCATTTTTGAAGTCGAGTTCTGGCTGGTAGACCTAGACAATAGTTGCGCCACATTCAGAGATTTCCATGCTTGATATAGGCAGCGATGACGTCGCACGGCTCGACGACGTGGCCTTGCGTGAATTGATTGCGCTGCTCTGCGAAGCGGAGCTGAGAGCCGTTGGTTTGCCCGCGACTGCCGTCACATGGGGTGGAGAGCAACGCGCTGCGGACGGTGGCGTCGATGTCCGCGTTGAGCTTCCCGCCGGCATGGCAACGTTGGGAGCGCTGCCCAGATCGATCGTTGGCATACAGGTGAAGGCCACCGACATGCCGCGAGCCGATGTTCTCAGCGAAATGCGTCCTGGCGGCGTGATCCGCCTGTCGGTGATCGACCTGATTGCAGCGCGCGGTGCCTACGTCATCGCATCCTCTCGCGGCAGTTGTTCGGATACGGCGCTGAAAGCGCGTCGCAAGGCAATGCGTGATGCCTTGGAGGGCGTTCGCGACGCTGCCGCACTCCATACGGATTTTTACGATCGAAACCGCATCGCGACGTGGGTTCGTTCGCATCCGGGCATGGCAGTATGGCTTCGCACGAGGGTAGGCCGCCCGATCCAGGGCTGGCAAAGCTATGCAGCGTGGGCAAACCCCGAAGAAGGCGTCGAAGCCCCATACATCGTGACCGACGCCGCACGGGTCTTTGACGACCGCCAACCTAACGCTGAGCCGATGGAGGTTGCACGCGGCGTCGATGTGATGCGCGAGGCGCTGCGGCCGGAGCGATCGACGGTTCGGCTCGTTGGCCTGTCGGGCACGGGCAAGACGCGCATGGTGCAGGCCTTGTTCGATGACCGTATTGGCAATCTCGCCCTCAATCCCCGCCATGTTCTCTACACCAATCTCAATGACGAGCCGAATCCAGGGCCGGTTGCCCTTGCATCGCACCTTGTCACTGAGGGTCGCAGCGCGATCCTTGTTGTCGACAACTGTCCTCCCGATCTCCACGGCCGGCTCGCGCATATCTGCGCGCAAGCCCACTGCAAAATCAGCATCCTGACCGTCGAGTACGATGTGAAAGATGACCTGCCCGAGCGCACATCGGTGTTCAGGGTGGAGCCGTCCTCGGACGATATGATCGTGACGCTGGTGCGTGCGCGCTACCCGACCATGTCCAGTCGCAGCGCTGAACGCATCGCCGAGCTGTCCGGCGGCAATGCGCGGGTGGCTTTGGCCTTGGCGGAGCATGTCGGCGTCAGCGAGGACATCAGCACTTTGCGTAGCAAAGAGCTGTTTGATCGCCTGTTCCGGCAGCGAAACGCCCATGATCCGAATCTGCTGCAGGCCGCCAAAGTGTTCGCTCTGGTCTATTCGTTCCAAGGGATCGATCTCGACGGCGATGCTGCGGAGCTTCCGCTTCTCGCGCAGCTTGCTGGCATGAGCGTAACCGACGTCCTTCGCTCTGTAGCGGAGCTACGCCGTCGCAATCTGATTCAAGCGCGCGGACCATGGCGAGCCGTCTTGCCTCACGCTCTTGCCAACCGGCTGGCGGCGGAAGCCTTGCAGGAGCAATCGCTCGAAGTGCTCGGCACAACCTTCGCCGAGGCGCGCAAACGCTTGCTTCGGTCATTCTCGCGGCGCCTTGGCTTTCTGCACGAGAGTGAAGAAGCATGCGCTTTGGCCGAGGCGTGGCTTTCGCCAGCTTCGCTACTGGGCGATGTGGCAGAGCTAAACGAGCTTGGACTGACCGTTCTGAGCAATGTCGCTCCGCTGACGCCGTTGAGAGCATTGGACGCCGTTGCCCGATCGCTGGAACAGCTCGATGCGGATGCACTGGCAACCAAACATCGCTGGTGGCGCGAGCGCTTGGCTGGTTTGCTCCGTTCGCTCGCCTATGACGCAGCGCTGTTTGATAGCGCCATAGGCTTGATCGTCCGACTCGCCGAAGCCAACGAGGAGCGGGACAGCTCACAGCCGATCACGCATATATGTGAATCCTTCTTCCAGGTGGTGCTGTCCGGAACGCATGCCAGCATCGAGCAGCGTTCGCATTGCATCCGAACCTTCCTCTCCGCCGACAGCCCCACCCGGCGCAAGCTCGGCGTGCGTGCGTTGCGCGCCATGATGACGACCACCGGCCTGTCATCGGGATACGCGTTCGAGTTCGGAATGCGTCCGCGCGATTATGGCTATACGCCACGGACGGTGGACGAAGGTCTGGCTTGGTTCACGGAAGCACTTGCGATTGTCAGGACATTCGCTGACAGAGCCGACCCGCTGGGATCGGAGATCAAGACCCTGTTGGCGCAATCTATGCGCCCGTTGTGGCACATTACCTACATGCGTGACCCTCTCCTTGACCTTGTGGGGGCACTTGCTAACCACAGGCATTGGCCGCGCGGATGGATGGCGCTGCGGTTGGTGCAGCGCTATCTCGACGGTAACGAGACGCCGAACATCTCCGCCCGGTTAGCCGCGACAATCGAGGCGCTGCGACCCAAGAACCTGCCTGAGTTAATCCGCTCGATCGTCTTGTCGTCGGGGGGAGATTATCCCACCCTGGACGATGGCGACGAGAACGACGATGATGCAACGCCGATGGCGTCGCATGAGCTTCGCGCGAAACAGGCGCAAAGCCTCGGCGTTTCCCTCGCCAATGACGACGTGACGTTCCGTGCACTGTTACCAGAATTGGTTCAGGGTGCCCACGGACGCCAGTTCGAGTGCGGCATGGGGCTTGCGGAAGGTGCGCTGGATCGAAGCGCCATCTGGCAGCATCTTCTTGCAGCCTTCAGCACCGCCGCTCCTGACCAACGGCACGCCGGGGTGCTGGCTGGGTTCCTTCGCTATAGTAAGTCCGCCGACACGGACTTCGTAGAGGCGCAGCTCGATGCGATTATGGCTGTGCCTGAATTGATGGATGTGAGTCCCTACCTCCATTGCGCGCTCGGTCTTGATGACCGGGGCATGGAGCGGCTCGTCAAGTTGATCGAGACCCGTCCCGAATCCGTCAGATTTTTCGACGTGCTCCAATATGGCGGCGCGACCGCGCCGGTGGCTGCGGAACGCCTTGCTGCATTGCTCCATCGCATTGCCGTCGCGCCCGACGGCATGCGTATCGCGCTTGGCGTCCTGTATATGCGCTGCTTTCATAACCGGTCGAACAAGCGCCCGGTTGAACCTGAGCTGATCGCCTGCGCCCAATCGCTTGTTTTGTACTGGCAGCCCCATAACGACGATCAACAGCTCGATCATCGATTGGCTGATCTCATCGTTGCGTGCGCCAAAGCACGCGTTCCATCCGCCTTCGGCAGAGAACTCTGCATCAGAATTGTAGACGCTTACGCTAATCAGCGCTTTTACAGCTTCAATTTTCCCCGCGTTGTGGCGAGCTTGCACAAGTTCTATCCATTGGAAGTGCTGGAGATATTCTACGGCGATGAACAGATACAGCGCTTTACACTTGGTTTTCACCGCGACAGTGGACCTCGTGAAAACCCGGCCGGCAAGCTGCCCGCCTCGGCTATCCATGAATGGTGCAGCAAATCACCTGCTACGCGCTACCCCTTGCTCGCCGGGATCATGCCTCTCTTTGGCAGGCAGGAGGAGGGAGCTGTGCTCGGCTGGCACCCGATCGCCGCCGAGTTGCTAGCCCAGGCCCCCGACACGTCAGCCGTCATAGACGCCATTGTCGAAGCGCTCGCTCCGACAAGCTGGAGTGGTTCGCGCGCCGAGATCATGGCTGCTCGCGCCAATGTGCTGCGCGAATGGCAACATCATACCGATCCAAATGTGGCCAACTACGTGACCGGAAAACTTATGGTGCTTGACAAAGAAATCGCCAAGCAGCGAGAATGGGAATTAAAGAGAGATCGTGAACAAGACGAGCGGTTCGAGTAAGGGAAGTTTTCTCTCTGCTTCTACGATAGTATTCGTCCCTCACAACTTCCCATAAGCCGGCACGGTCAGAAACTCCTCGAACTGCGGCGCGAGCGAGAGGCTTGAGAACAGCTCGATCGCCTCGGGGAACCTCCCCTTGTCGTAGGCTTCCGCGCCGAGTTCGCCCTTCACGCGCTCCATCTCCTCGGTGAGGCAGCGCCTGAACAGATCGGGCGTGACCTTGGTCTTGCCGTCGACCTCGACGCCGTAATTGACGAACTGCCAGATCTGGGCGCGGCTGATCTCGGCGGTCGCTGCGTCCTCCATCATGTTGTAGATCGGCACCGCGCCGCGTCCGCGCAGCCAGGCTTCGAGATATTGCACGCCGACGCGGATGTTTTCGCGGAAGCCCTCTTCCGAGCGCGTGCCCTGATGGACTTCGAGCAGGTCCTTCGTGGAGACGCTGACATCCTCGCGCGCCTTGTCGAGCTGGTTGGCCTGCGGCATCAGCCGGTCGAAGACCTCCATGGCGACGGGGACGAGGTCGGGATGGGCGACCCAGGTGCCGTCATGGCCGTTGCCGGCCTCGCGCTCCTTGTCGGCCTTGACCTTGGCGAAGGCGGCCGCATTGGCCTCCGGGTTGTTCTTGACCGGGATCTGGGCTGCCATGCCGCCCATGGCGAAGGCGCCGCGACGGTGGCAGGTCTTGATCAGCAGCAGCGAATAGGCGTTCAGGAACGCCTTCGTCATCACGACCTGCGAACGGTCGGGCAGGACATAGTCGGCGTTTCGGGCGAGCTTCTTGATGAAGGAGAAGATGTAGTCCCAGCGGCCGCAGTTCAGGCCGGCCATATGGTCCTTCAGCTCGAACAGGATCTCGTCCATCTCGAAGGCGGCTGGCAGGGTCTCGATCAGCACGGTCGCCTTGATCGTTCCCACTTTCAGGCCGAGCGCGTTCTGGGCGGCGACGAAGACATCGTTCCAGAGGCGGGCCTCGAGATGGCTCTCGAGCTTGGGCAGGTAGAAATAGGGGCCCGAGCCGGCTGCGAGCGCGGCCTTGGCGTTGTGGAAGAGATAGAGCCCGAAATCGACCAGCGAGCCTGACGCGATCTCGCCGTCGATCTCGATATGGGCTTCCGGCAGGTGCCAGCCGCGCGGGCGGATGATCAGCACGGCGGGGTTGGGCTTGAGCGCGTAGGCCTTGCCGGTGGTCGCGTCGGTGAAGTCGATCTGGTTGGCCCAGCGGTCCCTGAGGTTGAGCTGGCCCTCGATCATGTTGGCCCAGACCGGCGAGGAGGCGTCCTCGAAATCGGCCATGAAGACCTTTGCGCCGCAGTTCAGTGCATTGACGATCATCTTGCGGTCGACGGGGCCGGTGATCTCGACGCGGCGGTCCTGCAGGTCGGCGGGGATCGGAGCGACCTTCCAGTCGCCCTCGCGGATGTGGCGCGTCTCGGCCAGGAAATCGGGCGTCTCGCCGGCGTCGAAGCGCTTCTGGCGCTCCTTGCGCAGGCTGAGCAGGCGCTTGCGGGTCTCGTTGAAGCGGCGCTGCAGGTCGGCGACGAAGGCGAGCGCCTCGGTGGTGAGGATCTCGTCGAAGCGGGGGCCGATTGCGCCCTTGACGACGACGCCCTTGGGAAGGGCGAGGCTGGTGGCCTGAGGCTGCGACATGACGATCTCCCGTTTTCGTCCCGAATGATGCCGACACCATGCCCTGTCGCCGGCTTTATCGAAATCCGGAAAAAAGACGGATCACCTTTCCTGATTTTGCATCAATCCTCGGCGAGGGCCGGATGATCGGCGCTGGCGCGCCGGCGGACCGTGTCCGGTTGCATTGGCGTAAAATACACGCATTACGGGAAATGCGGATGGTTTCTTTACCGGATTCCACTGATAGGGCCGAGTTCCGCAGGTCCATTTTATGGATTCGTAAGTTCCGCGGCCCAACGCTGGCTTCAGTAAGCGCCCGTTTTGCGTTGTGGAGTACCCGGCGATGGTTACGCTCGAAACCGCCAAGAAGACATCGAAGTCGCTGCTCGCCCGCTTCGGGCAGGACGCAGGCGGAAACGTCATGATGCTGTTTGCGCTGGCGATCATTCCAGTGCTTGGGCTCGCCGGCGCGCTGATCGATTATTCCCGCGCCGCCACCGTGCGCTCGCAGCTCAACGCCGCCGTCGACTCGGCCGCGCTGATGGCGGCCCGCGACGCGCCCAAGCTCACCGATGCCGAAGCGACGGCGCGGATCAACAACTGGATCCGCGGCAACCTGCATGGCGACGCGGCGTCGTCCTTCACCAGCGCGACCATCGCGATCGACCGCACGCAGCGCACCGTGAACATCACCGCCAACGTCAACGTCGACACGCGCCTCGCCCAGCTCATCGGCCAGACGACGGTTCCGGTCTCGAGCAAGAGCCAGGCCGCCTGGGGCACCAACAAGATCGAGCTCGCACTGGCGCTCGACAACACCGGCTCGATGGCGTCGTCAGGCAAGATGACCGCGCTGAAGGCGGCCTCGCTCGACATGATCCAGATCATGAAGGACGCGACGCTGGAGCCGCAGCAGATCAAGCTCTCGGTCATCCCCTTCAACACGCAGGTGAAGATCTCAACGAGCTACAAGGACGAGCCCTGGCTGCGCTACGACCAGACCCGCACGACGGGCAGCGGCAAGAACAAGGTCACCGAGACGATCAGCAAATCGACCTGGACCGGCTGCGTCTCCGACCGCGACATGACCTATGACGCCCAGGACAACGGCCCGGTCGGCGCCTATGCCACGCTTTATCCGGCCGATTTCTGCGACCAGCCGACCCTGACCGTCATGCGGCCGCTGACCGACGACTGGACGGCGCTCAACGCGACGATCAATGCGATGACCCCGGTCGGCAACACCAACGTGACCATCGGCGCGATGTGGGGCCTGGCGTCGCTTTCGACTGGCGTGCCGCTGACCGAAGCCCAGGCGCCGACCACGCCGCGCCTGAAGAAGTTCATGGTCCTGCTGACCGACGGCGACAACACCGAGAACCGCTTCACGACCAACGGCACCGAGATCGACGCGCGCACCACTGCCGCTTGCAACACCATCAAGGCGGCAGGCGTCACGCTCTACACCATCCGCGTGATCGACGGCGACGCCGCCCTGCTCAAGTCCTGCGCCTCGAGCCCGAGCCAGTATTACGACGTCAAGAACGCCTCGGAGCTCACGCCGGTGTTCAAGCAGATCGCCGGCGAAATCAGCGCGGTGCGCCTGACGCAGTAAGCGAGACCGCCGTCCTGCTCCGCAATCAGGCGGACAGGGCGGCGAACCGCTGAAGGAAGGCGGTCTGGGCCGCTTCCGTGTCGAGCGGGTCGAGCCATGCCAGCACGGCGCGCGGCAAAGCCTGCGGCCGGCCGAAGAACTGCAGCGCCTCCTCGCGTGAAAAGCCCGCCAGCTCGGTCGCCTCCAGGAAGGCTGCGATCATGTCGGCTGACTTGATCCTGCGCCTGAGCGCGGCGGGCGTCGCAGCCGGCAGGCCGAAACGCAGATGAATCGCGCTCAGCAGGCGCAGCTCCACGCCCTTGTATGCGTCGCCCATGACCGCCTTGAACGGCGAGATCATGTCGCCGATGACGTATTCGGGCGCATCGTGCAGCAGCGCCATCAGCCGTACGGCGTTCGTGCAGTCCGGGTCGAGATGATCGGCGATCGCCTCGACCAGCAGGCTGTGCTGGGCGACCGAAAACGAGTGCGCCCCGCGCGTCTGGCCGTTCCAGCGCGCGACGCGGGCCAACCCATGGGCGATGTCCTCGATCTCGATGTCGAGGGCTGAGGGATCGAGCAGGTCGAGCCTTCGTCCCGAGAGCATGCGCTGCCAGGCGCGCGGCGGGGCGGGCGGCTTTGTCATGGTCAAGGCCCGGCCATGCTCAGGCGACCGACCTGAGGTCGCGCGCCAGCATGCCGCATTCCTGCCGCCGGAAGCACCCCGTCAGGTGGTCGTTGACCAGCCCGCAGGCCTCCATGAAGGCGTAGACGATGGTCGGGCCGCAGAAGGTGAAGCCGGCGGCCTTCAATTCCTTGCCCATGGCGACGGAGACCGCCGTCTGCGTCGGCACCTCCTCATGGGTGCGGAAGGCGTTTTGCGTCACGCGGCCGTCGAGATGCTTCCAGAGGAAGTCGGCGAAGGGTTCGCGCTCGCTGATCGCGAGATAAGCGCGCGCGCTCTTGATCGCGCCCTCGATCTTGCCGCGATGGCGGATGATGCCGGCGTCCTGAAGCAGGCGCTGCACGTCGGCTTCGGTAAAGCGCGCCATGGCGTCCGGCTCGAAATTGGCGAAGCCGGCGCGGAAGGCGTCGCGCTTGCGCAGGATGGTGATCCAGGACAGACCGGCCTGGAAGCCGTCGAGGATCAGCTTCTCGAACAAGGCGCGCGAATCGTACTCCGGCACGCCCCATTCGGTGTCGTGATAGGCGAGATAGAGCGGATCGGTGCCCGGCCAGACGCAGCGGAATTTCCCGTCCGGACCCTCGATGGCGGCGCGTCCAGTCATGCAGCGGCTCCAAAGCCCGGTTCGTCGGGGAAGGGGAAGCGGATGAAGCCGGGCTTGGCGAGGGTGAAGGAAAGTCCGCCTGCCGTCAGCGGTAGGCCGGCGGCGAGCGCATCCGCGACGCGGTCGAGCCTGAGCATGGCGAGCCCGCGTCCGGCGGCGCAGGTGCCGATGCGGCCGATCGGCTTTTCGCCCGCGACGGCCTCGATCCCTTCCTCGGGCACCACGCCGTCGTCGAAGACGATGGGCACCACGCGGGTGCGCGCCGTGCCGCGATGCTGCATGCGCGACACCACCTCCTGGCCGATATAGCAGCCCTTCTTGAACGAGACGCCGCCGAGCTGGTCGAGCAGCGCCTCATGCGGGAAGGCGTCGCCGAGCACGAAATCGCGGCCGCCATCGGGGATGCCGAGCGCGATGCGGCGGGCATGCCAGGCGCTGGCGTCGTCGCCGGCGAGGCTTGCGACCTCGGCCCGGTCGGTGATGGCGCGCTGGCCCAGCGCGGCCAGGCGCGGATCGTCATAGACCAGGCCTGCATCGGCCGGCAGGGCCGAGCCTTCCGGTGCGGCGACCACGGCGCAGGCCTCGGTCAGGTCGTCGAGCGCGACCTTAGCGCGCAGCTTGTAGAGTTTCAGGCGCTTCATCAGATCGGCCGCAAACAGCAGGGGAGCGTCGAGATAATAGCCGCCGCCATCCGCTTCGCTGGCCGCGACGATCAGGAAATCGCAGATGATCTTGCCTTGCGGTGTCAGCAGCGCGCCATAGCCGGCGTGTTCGGGCGTAACCGCCTCCATGTCGTTGGTGACGAGATTCTGCAGGAACTCACGCGCGTCGTCGCCGCTGACGCGGATCACGCCGCGATCGACCAGTTGGACTGCAGTCATGTCTTTGCCCTTGCTGCGCTTGCGATGACGGCTTGCGTTTGCAAACGGTATTCCAGCCGATAGGTAGGCGGCTTGAGCCGTCTTCTCAACTCGCCTGCGCGCGATCTTTCCGCTAACTCCGTTTCATCTGCCTCGTGAACCACGCCGTCATCCCGGACGCAGCGAAGCGGAGATCCGGGAT
This sequence comes from Allobosea sp. P2_A10, assembly GCF_056405115.1. Lineage (NCBI taxonomy): Bacteria > Pseudomonadati > Pseudomonadota > Alphaproteobacteria > Hyphomicrobiales > Alloboseaceae > Allobosea > Allobosea sp. P2_A10. Next base: position 39,363 of record NZ_JBFUCS010000015.1, read on the forward strand.
CCATCATAGAGCGCCGTCGAGCCCTATGATGGATCCCGGATCAGCGCGGCTTCGCCGCTTGTCCGGGATGACGGCGTGGTTCAGGAGCACCATAGGCCAGCTTCAGGAGACCCCCCATGCCGCAAACCTTCGACGTCATCCTCAAGGGCGGCACCGTGGTGAACCATGATGGGCGCGTGCAGCGAGACCTCGGCATCACCGCCGGCAAGATCGTGGCGCTGGGCGATCTGTCGCGGGCGTCGGCAGGCGAGGTCGTCGATTGCACCGGCCTGCACATCCTGCCCGGCGTGATCGACTCACAGGTGCATTTCCGCGAACCGGGTCTCGACCACAAGGAAGACCTCGAGACCGGCTCGCGCGCGGCGGTGATGGGCGGCGTCACCTGCGTCTTCGAGATGCCCAACACCAACCCGCTGACGACCACGCCTGAGGCTCTGGCCGACAAGATCAGGCGCGGGCGTCACCGGATGCATTGCGACTTCGCCTTCTGGGTCGGCGGCACGCATGAGAACGCCAAAGACGTGCCCGAGCTGGAGCGGCTGCCGGGCGCCGCCGGCATCAAGGTGTTCATGGGCTCGTCCACCGGCGATCTCCTGGTCGAGGACGATGCCGGCGTCACTGACATCCTGAAGCGGACGCGCCGGCGCGCCGCCTTCCACTCCGAGGACGAGGCCATGCTGCGCGAACGGATGGGCCTGCGCGTGACCGGCGATCCGTCGAGCCATCCGGTCTGGCGCTCGCCCGAGGTGGCGCTGACCTGCACCAGGCGGCTGGTCAGGATCGCCCGCGAAACCGGCGCGCGCGTCCATATCCTGCACATCTCGACCGGCGACGAGATGGAGTTCCTTAGGGATCACAAGGACGTCGCGACCGTCGAGGTTTTACCCAACCATCTGACGCTGGTCGCGCCCGACTGCTACGACCGGCTCGGCACCTACGCCCAGATGAACCCGCCGATCCGCGACGACAGCCACCGCCAGCGCATATGGTGGGGCGTGGAGCAGGGCATCGTCGACGTGCTCGGCTCCGACCACGCGCCCCATACCCATGAGGAGAAGCACCACGCCTATCCCGCCAGCCATTCCGGCATGCCCGGCGTGCAGACGCTGGTTCCGATCATGCTCGACCATGTCAATGCCGGCAGGCTTTCGCTGGAGCGCTTCGTCGATCTCTCGAGCCACGGGCCGCAGCGCATCTTCGGGATGGAGGGCAAGGGCCGGATCGCGGCCGGTTACGACGCCGACCTCACGATCGTCGACCTGAAGCGGCGCGAGACCATCACCAATGCCTGGGGCGCGTCGAAATGCGGCTGGACGCCCTATGACGGCGTCAGCGTCACCGGCTGGCCGGTCGGCACCTTCGTGCGCGGCCGCAAGGTGATGTGGGAGGCGCAGATCGTCACCCCGTCGCAAGGCGAGCCGGCGCGGTTCCTGGAGGCGCTGCCGCGGGGGTGAACTTCACCCTGCCCACACTACCGAACGACGGCCATCGCGAAGGCGTAGCTTTCTACCGCATCTCGCTCAAGGTTTGGCTGGCTTCCTTCAGAAAGAAGAATCCGGCCGCGCAATCTGCCTAATCTTCTATTCAACCCGGTAGGTGATGCTGAGTGGATCGGCGTTCTCTATCACAATCGTCTTGCCCGCGACGGGGACGCGAGGGTGCGTTTTCCAATTCAACTCGATCGGGATCGTGGGCTGCTGGGCGCTCGTCGTAGTGGACCCGCTCGCGGGGATATAGGCCAATCCCCTAGTCGTGCTGGTTGCCTCGAACTGGCGATTGCCGATCGTTCCGTAGGCGCTCGAACTGGATTGGGTAGGAACAATCAATGGGGTGCTGTTCATCGTCGTTGCGTCCGAGGCGGTCGTGACGCCACTGCGCAACAGGACTGCATTGCTACCCTTCAAGCCGCCGTATTGGACGGTAGTGAACCCGGTGGGTCTCGTACGACCAAAGAGATCGGCATTGCCGAAGGCGTTTGGCATGCTTTCGCGGCCCTCGGCTCGGAGGATTACGTCGCCGATGCCGGCAGTAACCGTCTGGCCGATTGGCGACGAAACCTTCGTTTGCTGTGTGACTGGACTGCACCCTGACAAAACAAAAGCAATGGTAGCTGCACATCTTACGAGCATAGCGCCTCCTTGATCGAAGCCTAGGTGAGGAAAAAGCAACTCACAATAGAGTCGAGATCGTCACCCCGTCGCAAGGCGAGCCGGCGCGGTTCCTGGAGGCGCTGCCGCGGGGGTGAGCAGATCGATAAAGCTGAGCAGCGCCCGGCTTTCATAGGCGTCGCGGCGGCGGATGAAGAGCGTCGCGGCGATGCCGTCCTCGCCCGTGACCGGATGCCAGTGCAGGGCTTCCCGCTGCGCCGATTGCAGCACGACCGCGCGCGGCAACAGCGTGATGCCGACGCCGGCGGCGACGCAGCCGAGAATGCCGTCGAGCGTGCCGAATTCGAGGCGGGCATAGGAGGGCAGGCCGAGCCGCGCCAGCACCTGCTCCATACGCTGGCGATAGGAGCAGCCGAGGCGGAAAGACAGAACGGTCAGCCCGGATTCGGCGAGCGTTCGCAGCGCGGCGAGGTCGCCGATCGCGGCCGGCGTCACCAGGCCGAGATGCTCTTCAAAGGCAGGGACGGTTTCGATCTCGGCATGCTGGATCGGGCCGGAGACGAAGGCTCCGTCGACCTCGCGCCGCAGCACGGCCTCGACGAGATCGGCGGTCGGTCCGGTGCGCAGGCTGAGCCGCACCGCCGGATAAGCCTGATGGAAGGCCGCCAGCAGCGGCGGCAGGCGTACGGCCGCCGTCGTCTCCATCGCACCCAGATGCAGCGGCCCCTGCGGCGCGACATCGTCGCGCGCCGCGAGCTTGGCCTCGCGCATGAGCGAGAGCATGCGCTCGGCAAAAGGCAGCAGGCGCTCACCGGCCTGCGTCAGCGCCATGCCGCGGCTGTGCCGCTCGAACAAGGGCAGCCCGATCTCGTCCTCCAGCGCCTTGATGCGCGTGGTGACGTTGGATTGTACGGTGTGGATCGCGCGGGCGGCAGCCGTGATGCCGCCGGTGCGCGCCACGGCGGCGAAGGTGCTCAGTTCGGTCAGGTCCATGATTAAGCGTTCTTGAATCGGAAACGAAAAATTCTCATCAAATCATGATAGCAGAACGTTCTTTGCGTGTAAGCTTCATTATACGGCGATTTCGACATTGTGAGGCTTGAGGCGATGACCATCGAGACCAGACTGACCGACATGCTCGGCGTCACCCATCCGGTGATGCTCGCCGCCATGGACATCGTCGCGAACGCCCGGCTGACGCGAACCGTCTCGGAGGCCGGCGGCTTCGGCATTCTCGGCGGCGGCTATGGCGATGCGGCCTGGCTTTCGGCCGAGCTGCCGGAACTCGTCGCGGCGCGGGCGGCGTCGGGCCTGCGTTTCGGCGTCGGCTTCATCACCTGGAGCCTCGCCCGCCAGCCCGAACTGCTCGACCTCGCGCTCGCGGCCAAGCCCGACGCGGTCTGGCTCTCCTTCGGCGACCCCGAGCCCTTCGCGGCGAAGATCAAGGCGGCCGGTGCAAAGGTGATCTGCCAGGTCCAGACCGTCGAGATGGCGCGCGACGCGGTCGCCAAGGGCGCCGACATCATCGTGGCGCAAGGGGCCGAGGCTGGCGGACACGGCGCCTCGCGCGGCACCTTCGCGCTGGTCCCGGCGGTTGCCGATGCGGTCGGCGACAAGGCGGTGGTGGTCGCGGCCGGCGGTGTCGCCGATGGGCGCGGGCTTGCAGCCGCGCTGATGCTCGGGGCGGAGGGCGTCGTCGTCGGCACGCGGCTTTATGCCAGCACCGAAGCCGTCGGGCACCCCGCCGCCAAGCAGCGCATCGTCGAGGCCTCGGGCGACGACACCGTGCGCGGGCTGATCTTCGACATCTCGCGCCAGAACGTCTGGCCCGCACCGTTCACCGGGCGCTGCCTCGTCAACGCCCATGCGAAGCGCTGGATGGGCCGCGAGGTCGAGCTGATGCAGAACGTTCGGACGGAAGCCCCGCGCTATCAGGCGGCGCGCGAGACGGGCGATTTCGACACCGCCGCCGTGATCGCCGGCGAGGGGGCGGCGTTGATCTCCGACGTGCTGCCGGCGGCTGTGATCGTGACGGAGATGGTCGCGAAAGCCGAGGCGCTGCTGGCGGCCGGGCAGGGCGGTTCGGTCAGGCTCGGGGCGCGCTGAACCGCCGCCTGAATATTTTTTCAAGACCTTGTCGATCCCGGGCGCGTTCGTTCGACGTGAGTGCGGAGAGCCGATGTGCTCTCATCATGACGAACCCGATGGAGATGACGATGCGTTTGATGGTTCTGGTCAAGGCGAATGCGGATTCGGAGTCCGGCGTGATGCCGGCTTCGGATATGCTGACCAAGATGGGCGCCTATAACGAGGAACTCGTGAAGGCTGGCGTCATGCTGGCAGGCGAGGGGCTGCATCCGAGTTCGAGGGGGTTGCGCATGCGCTTCTCGGGCGCGGAGCGGACCATCATCGACGGCCCCTTCGCCGAGACCAAGGAGTTGCTGGCCGGCTTCTGGCTCTGGCAGGTCCGCTCGATGGACGAGGCCGTCGAATGGCTCAAGCGCGCGCCTTTCGATGGCGGCACCGAGATCGAGATCCGCAAGGTCTTCGAAACGGAGGATTTCGGCGAGGAGCTGACGCCCGAGTTGCGCGAGCAGGAAGACCGGATGCGGGCCGCTTCCGGCATGAAGAGGGATTGATCCGATGCGCTTCATGGTGATGGTCAAGGCGACCACGGACAGCGAGGCCGGCGCGACGCCGAGCGCGGAGCTGCTGAATGCGATGATGGCCTATAACGAGGAGCTGGTGAAAGCCGGCGTCATGAAGGGCGGCGACGGCCTCCATCCAAGTTCGAGGGGCGTGCGCGTCCAGTTCGACGGCGCGAAGCGAACAGTGGTCGATGGACCCTTCGCCGAGACCAAGGAACTGGTCGCGGGCTATTGGCTCTGGGAGTGCGACTCGCTCCAAGAGGCGATCGACTGGGTCAAGCGCTGCCCGAACCCCATGCCAGGCCCGTCCGATATCGAAATCCGCCAGATCTTCGATCTCAGCGATTTCGGCGAGGTCGTGACGCCCGAGATCGCGGCGGACTGGGATCGGCTCAAGGCGATCGCGGACAAGGCCTGAGCCGCTTGCCAGATGAGCCGCTGATGGTGTGTATCGCTGCCGATGTCGGCGAGCGATGCACACCACGCCATAGAGACGGTCTGGCGGATCGAGGCGCCCCGGCTGATCGCGGGGCTCGCCCGCATCGTGCGCGATATCGGACGGGCCGAGGAGCTGGCGCAGGACGCCCTGGTCGCGGCGCTGGCGCAATGGCCGGCTGAGGGCGTTCCACGCAATCCCGGCGCATGGCTGATGCAGGCGGCCAAACATCGCGCGATCGACGCGATCAGGCGCGACAGGCTGGCTTTGCGCAAGCATGAGGAACTCGGACACGAGATCGAGACCGACGCGATGGGCATGCCCGATCTCGACACAGCCCTCGACGACGAGGTCGGCGACGACCTGCTGCGGCTGATCTTCACCGCCTGCCACCCCGTGCTTGCGACCGAGGCCAGGCTCGCGCTGACGCTGCGGCTCGTCGGCGGGCTGACGACGGAGGAGATCGCGCGCGCCTTCCTCGTGCCCGAGCCGACCATGGCGCAGCGCATCGTGCGGGCAAAGAAGTCGCTGAGCGAGGCCGGCGTGCCCTACGAGGTGCCCCATGGCCCGGAGCTGGCGCGACGGCTCGCCTCGGTGCTGGAGGTGATCTACCTGATCTTCAACGAGGGCTATGCCGCGACCGCCGGAAACGACTGGATCAGGCCCGCGCTGTGCGAGGAGGCGATGCGGCTGGGGCGCATCCTGGCGGAGCGCGCGCCGCAGGAGCCCGAGGTGCATGGGCTCGTCGCGCTGATGGAGCTGCAGGCGTCGCGACTGAGGGCGCGGGTCGGCCCGGGTGGCGAGCCGATCCTGCTGCTCGACCAGAATCGCGGGCGCTGGGACCGGCTTTTGATCGGGCGCGGGCTTGCCGGATTGGCGCGGGCGCAAAAGCTCGCCGGCAACGCCCCCGGCCCCTATCTGCTGCAGGCGGCGCTCGCGGCCTGCCATGCCCGCGCACTGAGCGCCGACGCGACCGACTGGAGCGCGATCGCCGCGCTGTATGCCGTGCTCGGGCGGATCGCGCCATCGCCAGTGGTCGAACTCAACCGCGCGGTCGCGGTTTCGATGGCGGAAGGACCTGCCGCCGGGCTGGTGCTGGTCGAGGCGCTCACTGCGGAGCCTGCCTTGCGGCGCTATCACCTGCTGGCGAGCGTGCGGGGTGATTTTCTGGCCAAGCTCGGCCGCCATGGCGAAGCAGCCGAAGCCTTCGATCGCGCGGTCGCCCTGACCAAGAACGAGCGCGAGAGGGCGCTCATGCAGGCGCGTGCGGCGACGGAGCGGGCGGCCGCTGCGGGATGAGGTTCAGTGGCGGGTGCCGCTCGTGAAGGCGCCGGCCCTGATCTTGTCGGGCAGGGCTTCCGCGAAGACGGCGGTTGCGTCCTCGCCATAGGTCTCGACCAGCGTGCGGAAGGCGGCAAACAGCGCGGCATGGGCGAGCGCGTCGGAATCGAGCCCGTCCTGCTGGGCTTCGGCAAAGGCATCCTCGACATAGCCATAGGCGACGCGACGGGCGTCGCCCGCATCCTCGGACAGCGACGGGTCGAGCGGCATATCGTCGGGGAGAATGGACATGGCAGGCAAGAAACTCTGCGGCTACGGCACGGCGAGACGGACGAGACGACACGGCCTTTGACCAGCGCAAGGCAGGCCGGGACCGACCCCCATTCATAGGCAGAACGGGCAGCGCGCCGCCACTGCCGGCTTTAAGAAAGGTTAACGCGGCTGCGATGATTTTGGGCAATCCGGGGCGCGACCTCCTTGCGAGGCATGAAGCGACGACACGCGATAAGCGAAGACCTGCGATAAGCGAAGACCTGCGATTTGGGCCATCGCCCCGATGCGTCGCGAAGATACCAAACCTGCCTGACAAATTGCGGCCGTGGCGGCGGCGTTCAGCTTGCCTTGCAAGTCTATTTTGGTCTCTATCCGCCCCCGGTGGTAAGCCTAATCGTTGTGATGAACGTTGAAACAGGATTGCTCAAAGACGAATAATCGCTTTCAACGCGGATATGCTCGATCCGCTCTCAAAAAGAAAAGCCAGGTTGAAGGCGTTGCGCCTTTCGGTCAGCCTGGCCGCAGGCATCATGATCCGTGATCACGGCCCTGATGCGCATCGGAAGGCGACGTCGATCCTGGAACAGTGCGATCGCGAAGCAAACTACGCTGAGACAAGATTTTGGACCGCCGTGGCTTCGGAAATAAACGCCAGAACGATTGTTCTGCACTAACCATCGCGACGGAGCGCCATCGATATCGGCAGTCTCAACGGATTTACGCTCGGTAAATACATCCGACCTATCTTTGGCCTTGCTTGCCTCGGATAGTCACATGCACGATCAGCGCCGTCATCAACGCCATCCTGTCAGGCTAAAAGGTCGCTATATGCTGCCCGATGGCAGCGAGCATCCTTGCGACACCATCGACGTCTCGCCCGGCGGCCTGCGCCTGAAAGCGCTGTTCGTGCCTTATCGCGGGCAGCGTATCGTGGCGTATCTGTCGGAGCTCGGCCGGATCGAGGGCACCGCGACGCGCATACTCAAGGATGGCTTCGCCCTGTCCATCGACGCGACCGGCCGCAAGCGCGAGAAACTCTTGACCGCCCTGACCTGGGCCTGCAACCGGGACGATGGCGAGGTGGCCGATACCCGGGGCGCGTCCCGGATCGTCCCGCGTCGCGCGACGGGCGTGTTGACGCTGGCTGACGGCAGGCGAATCAGGGTCGGCGTCGCCAATGTTTCATCGACAGGCGCGGCCATCACCTCGCCGGATCATTTGCCGCTCGATTCGTCGGTGTTGCTGGGCCATCGCGCAGCCATCGTGCTGCGTGTCGAGGACGGCAGCTACGCCTTGGCGTTCACGACGCCGATCTCCGATCAGGAGCTGAACCCAGGCATTGCCTTCGAGTAGCTGCGTCGATGCGGCTTGGAATCACGCCGTCATCCCGGGCGCAGCGCAGCGGAGACCCGGGATCCATTCCTGAACGCTGGTCTTGAGAGGTTCAGGAATGGATCCCGGATCGGCGCTGCTGCGCAGCTTGTCCGGGATGACCCTCGAGAGGATTCAAGCAGAGCGCGAGACGATATCGAGCAGCTCCGATCTACCCGCCATAGCGCCCGGCCAGAACCCGCGCGAGGCGCTCGCCTTCTCCCGCCAGACGCGACGAGGCCTCCTGACTGCCATCCGAGCAGGAGCGGTGGGTCACCGAATAGGCCCGGAAGCCGCGGTTAAAGGCGGTCGTCAGGCGCTCGCGGCGCTCGGGCGTGCGGCCTTCGGCCTCGATCAGCGCGGTCATGCGGGTGCGCCATTCCTCGGCCTCGCGCCCGGCACAGAGCGTGCGCAGATAGGCCAGCGACCCCATGATTTCGGAGAGCTTCAGGAGTTGCGGTTCGTAGGGCGGCGGCGCGGGTTCAGGAGCTTCCACCGGCGGTTTGGGCGCGGCCGGGCGCTGGGCCTGCGCAAGCGCCGGGCCTATGGCGGCAAGGCTTACGGCGGCAAGGCTTGCGGCGGCAAGGCTCGCGGCTGTAAGGCCGAGCCAGAGCGTCGCCAGGAGCGCGGCGCGCTTCACACGCCGCCTCCACCATCGCGCCGGAGCGCGTGGGCGCGCCGGAGAACATCGCCGAGTTCGCGCGTCGTCGGCAGGCCGCCGAGATGCAGCGGGTCGGCCCACATCACCGCGCCGGCTTCCGGGCCGGTCTTGGGCTCGCCCGAGACCCATTCGCCGACGAAGGACGCGACGACGAAATGATGGGTCACCGCGCCCTTGTCGTCACGGCCGAAAATCTCGACATGGCGGTTGAACGCAACGATGCGGGCGGTGACGCCGACCTCTTCGTCGAGTTCGCGAAGCGCTGCCTGTTCCAGCGTCTCGCCGGGCTCGACCTTGCCCCCCGGCAGCGACCAGAGCCGGTCGGCAGGCGGTTTCGTGCGCGTCGCCAGCAGCACCTTGCCGTCCTCGCGGAAGACCGCGATGGAGGCCGCCAGAACTGGCCGGGCCGGCGCCTTGCCGGCTGCCGGAAATTTGATGACCTGGCCGCTGCTGTCCGAGTTCATGGCTGCGTCGCTTGGCTCACACGTGCTGCCCGCCATTGATGTGGAGTTCCGCGCCGGTGACGTAGCTCGAGGCGTCGGTGCAGAGGAACTGGATCGCCTTGGCGACCTCGCTCGTCGTGCCGAGCCTGCCGAGCGGCAGCGTCGCGACGATCTTCTCGGTGCCGGGCGACAGGATCGCCGTGTCGATCTCGCCCGGCGAAATCGAGTTCACGCGGATGCCGAGCGGGCCGAAATCAGCCGCCATCTCGCGGGTCAGGCTGGCGAGCGCTGCCTTGGAGGTGGCATAGGCCGCGCCGGCGAAGGGGTGCACGCGCGAGCCCGCGATCGAGGTAACGTTGACGATCGCGCCCTTGGCGGCAGTGAGCTCATCGAGAAGACCCCGCGCGAGCATGATCGGCGCGAAGAAATTAACCTGGAAGACCTTGTGCCAGTCGTTGAAGGATGTCGTCGCGGCGCCGAGCCTTGCGCCCTTGGGGCCCTTGGGCGAGATGCCGGCATTGTTGACGAGCGCATTCAGCTTGCCGCCCTCGACCGCGAGCCGCTTCTTGATTTCGGCGATGCCGCGCATCGTGTCCTCGGGGTCGCCGAGATCGATCTGGACATGGTCGTCGGCGCCCGACGGCCATGGACATTTGTCTGAAAACGCCTGACGCGAGCAGGACAGGATGCGCCAGCCCGCCATGGCAAACTGCATCACCGTGGCGTGGCCGATGCCGCGGCTCGCACCGGTCAGCAGCATCACCGGGCGCTTGCCGGCTTCCGTCTTCGGAAAATCGAATTTTGGCATCGCCATCGGGGTGGTCCTCAAGGATAAAACCGTTCGCGCGCCCAGGGCTGCGAAGCCGAGGCGCGGCGGAACACGACGCGATCATGCAGACGGAACGCGCCGTCGCGCCAGAACTCGATATAGACTGGATCGATGCGGAACCCGGTCCAGTGCGGCGGACGCGGGATCGTGCCGATGCCGAATTTCGCCGCATAGACCGCGACCGCCTTCTCCAGCGCGAAGCGGCTCTCCAGCGGGCGCGACTGCTGCGAGGCCCAGGCGCCGATGCGGCTGTCGCGGGCGCGCGACTGGAAATAGGCATCGGCCTCGGCGTCGCTGACGAGTGTCACCGGGCCGCGAATGCGGACCTGCCGGCGCAGGCTCTTCCAGTGGAACAGCGCGGCGGCCTTGCCCTGCCCGAGGAGTTCCTGGCCCTTCTGGCTTTCGGTGTTGGTGTAGAAGACGAAGCCCTCCGCATCGTAGCCCTTGAGCAGGACCATGCGGACATTGGGCAGGCCTTCGGCATCGACGGTCGAGAGCGCCATGCCGTTGGGGTCGTTGGGTTCGGAGCGCGAGGCCTCGTCGAGCCACTCGGCGAAGAGCGCGAAGGGTTCCTCGGCTGCAGTGAAGTCACCGCTCGTTAACCGTTCCACGTGTCTAATCCTCGATAGATTCGAAAACGGTGCGTCGGGCGAGCGCGACTTGTGATCTGTGGTGTGACAGCACGTTTGTATAGGGCAGCGCGCGTGGCGATCCAAAGCCCTCCGTCGCGCGGCGCGGCCATGCGTCCGCTCGCGCTTGCCGGCTGTGTCGCGCTTGGCCTGTTCAGCGCCGGCTGCTCGGTCTCGTTCCCGATCATCGGGCTCTCCAGCAAGGCCGAGGACGAGGTCGCGACGACCTCCTCCGTGCTGCCGGCACGTGGCTCCTCCAGGCCCGGGCCGCTCGCCTCGCTGTCGTCCGATCTCGGGCCCGAGGACATGCGCCGCGCCGATGGCGCGATGACTGTCGCGCTCGATCCGCAGGGCAATGGCGCGCCCGTCTCCTGGGACAATCCCCAGAGCGGCATCAAGGGCTCCTTCATCCCCGTCGGCGGGCCGTTCCTGCGCTCAGACGAAATCTGCCGCGCCTTCATCGCCAGCGTGCAGACGCAAACCGGACCGGCCAAACTGCAGGGCACGGCCTGTCGGCCCTCCGGCGGCGAATGGGCGGTCAAGGACATGCAGCCCTGGAAGGGCCTGAGCTGAGCGCCAGTTTCGATGAGGCCCCCCGAGCCCTCATCCTGAGGAGCGCCGCAGGCGCGTCTCGAAGGATGCTCCAGAAGACTCTGGTGGCAACTGGAGCATCCTTCGAGACGCCGCTTCGCGGCTCCTCAGGATGAGGGCTCAGGGTGTTCAGCGCCTCGCCTGAAGAGCCTCGAGCCAACGTCGACCTACCGATTGTTGTTTTCAGGCCACACTATTCCTAGATAGGGTCTTAGGTAGATCAGGCGGCGCAGAGCTGTGGCTTCGGCGCGGCCTGTCGCTTGGAAACGAGGTTTTCGAATGCGCGATCCGTATCAGGTTCTGGGCGTCGCCCGCTCGGCCAAAGAGGACGAGATCAAGAAGGCGTACCGGAAGAAGGCCAAGGATCTGCATCCCGACCGCAACCGGGACGACCCCAAGGCGCAGGACCGCTTTTCCGAACTCAACGGCGCCTATGAGATCCTCGGCGACGAGGCCAAGCGCAAGCAGTTCGACGCCGGCCAGATCGACGCCGACGGCAAGCCGAAGTTCCAGGGCTTCGAGGGCATGGGCGCAGGCCGCGGCGGCAGGGCCGGCGGGTTCGAGTTCAATTTCGGACAGGGCGGGCCGGGCGCTGGGCGCGGCGGAGCCGATATGGGCTTCGACCCCGCCGACATCTTCGGCTCGCTGTTTGGCGACGCGGCCAAGCGCAACGCCCGGCCGAGGGCGCAGCAGCCCAAGCCGCCCGAGCAGAGCTTCACGCTCGACGTGACGCTGGGGCAGGCTGTCGCCGGCGCGACGCGGCGCGTGCGGCTGCCGGGCGGGCGCGAGGTCGAGGTGACGATTCCCGAGAACGTCACTGATGGCAAGGTGATGCGCCTGCGCGGCCTCGGGCTGTCCGACCCGCATTCGGGCGAGGCCGGCGACGTGCTGATGACGATCAGGATCAAGCCGGACCCGCGTTTCGCCATCGAGGGCCGCGACCTGCGCACGCGCGTCGCGGTGCCGCTGGCAAGGGCGGTGCTCGGCGGGCCGATCCATGTGCCGACGCTGACCGGGACGGTCGAGATGACCATCCCGGCCTTGACCGGCACGACCAAATCCTTCCGCCTGCGCGGCAAGGGTCTCAAGGGCGAGAAGGGTGAGGTTGGCGACCTGTTCGTGGCGATCGACATCGAGATGCCCGAAAGCGATGCCGAACTGACCGCGCTGATGAAGGCGAGGGTCGGCTAGGGAGGCGTCTCCCTAGAACAGCCCCGATACGAGATTCACCGTCAGTCCCAGCACGGTCATGTTGAAGAAGAACCCGAAAACGCCGTGCATCAGCGCGGTCATCCGGATCGAGCGCGACGAGATGTTGATGTCGGCGGTCGAGCCGGCAAGCCCGATCACGAAAGAGAAGTAGAGAAAATCGGACAGCGCGAGTTTCTCGGTTTCACCGGGAAATTCGAGGCCGCCCCCTGAATGGGGCGTCGCGCCATGCGCAGCCAGATTGCAGTTGAAATACTGGTTGGCGTTGTGGACCGCGAATTTGAAATGGGYGAAGGCCCAGGTGGCCAGCACCGTCGTGATCGTCAAGGCGATGTGCTCGGGCAGCAGCACGCCGCTGTCCTGTTTGACGAACATCAGCTCGGCGATCACGGCGCCGAGGCTGATCGCGGCCGCGCCGATGGATGCCGCCAGCGTCACAAGACGGCCCTGATCGCTGATCAAGACGACGTCGCGAAGCGGATAACGCGAGATGTGCGAGAGCCAGATCGTCCACCCCATGAACAGAAGCGTCGCCGCATTCCAGCCGACCAGCGAGCGCGTCCTGCCGCGTAGTTCCGCCGGCAGCACGATGGCGAGCGCCACGCCTGCGAGAAGGCAGACGAGGATACGCAGATGCGGCCCCAGCCGCCGCCGCTGGCCACGGATCGCGACCCCTTGGCCGGGTGCGTCAAACGATGTGATCTCGGTCATCCCAGCCGTCCCCGCGCCGTCGCCGGCAAGCGCTCATTCGATCTCGATGAATGTCCAGATGCAGTGATTGCCGTGTATTTCGAGTTTCCACCGTTCTCGAAACTGGCTGCATCTTGTGCGCGCGGTTAACAGACCCCTCGCGTCGATTTCGCCTCACTGGCTGGCGCACGGCGCAAGTCGCGCCAGCATCTTGGCCAACCCGATATCCGCGCGGCCGTCCTCGCCCCGCGAAATCCGGTTTCCCCTTTTGGGCGTCATGTTCTAAGAGACCGCTCCACTTCGTCCAGTTCGAAGGTCTCAGATGCCCGACGCCCAGACCGCCCCGCTTCCGACCGCCAATCTGCTCAAGGGCAAGCGCGGCCTCGTCATGGGCGTCGCCAACAACCGCTCGATCGCCTGGGGCATCGCCAAGGCCGCCGCCGACGCCGGCGCGGAACTCGCCTTCACCTATCAGGGCGACGCCCTGAAGAAGCGCGTCGAGCCTCTCGCGAGCCAACTCGGCGGCCATGTCGTCGGCCATTGCGACGTTACTGATTCCAGCACGATCGACGCCGTCTTCGCCGAGGTCGAGAAGCTCTGGGGCAAGCTCGATTTCGTCGTCCACTGCATCGCCTTCTCCGACAAGGACGAGCTGACCGGGCGCTATGTCGAGACCAGCGAGGCGAACTTCACCAAATCGCTGCTGATCTCCTGCTATTCCTTCACCGCCGTGACCCAGCGCGCCGAGAAGCTGATGACAGACGGCGGCGCGATGCTGACGCTGACCTATTACGGCGCCGAAAAATGGATGCCGCACTATAACGTCATGGGCGTCGCCAAGGCCGCGCTCGAAGCCAGCGTGCAATATCTCGCCGCCGATCTCGGCCCCTCGAAGATCCGCGTCAACGCGATCTCGGCGGGACCGATCAAGACGCTCGCGGCCTCAGGGATAGGCGATTTCCGTTACATCCTGCGCTGGAACGAATACAATTCGCCCTTGCGCCGGACCGTGACGATCGAGGAGGTCGGCGAGACCGCGGTGTTCCTGGTCTCCGACATGTCGCGCGGCATCACCGGCGAGATTCTTCATGTCGATGCGGGCTACCATGTCGTCGGCATGAAGGTGCCGACCGCGCCGGATATTACGCTCGACAAGAGCGAATAGTCAGAACAAGTCGCAAAAAGACGCGCTGTCATCCCGGGCAAGCGAAGCGCAGACCCGGGATCCATCGTCGAGCGCCGTCCTGCCTTATGATAGATCCCGGATCGGCGCGGCTTCGCCGCTTGTCCGGGATGACGCGGAGTTTCCGAAGGAACTCATCCTCGACGTTGCCTCCACATCGCGCCTGATCGCTTCGTCGGCCAGCGCCGCCAGCAGATCGCCGATCTTGCGTCTGCCTATCACCATCTCCGGTGCGATCTCCGCCAGGGGGGCCAGTACGAAGGCGCGCTCGGCGATGCGGGGATGGGGCACCTGCAGGCCGGGCTCATCTATCGCCTCTGCGCCGTAGCTCAGGATGTCGATGTCGAGGGTGCGCGGCCCCCAGCGCTCGCTACGCTCCCGGCCCTGGCTCTTCTCGATGGCCAGCACGAGCGCCAGTAGTGCCTGCGCGGTCAGGTTGGTGTCGAGCAGCACGGCCATGTTGAGGAATTCCGGCTGGTCGAGCTTGCCCCAGGGTGGAGTGCGGTAAACCGAGGAGGTCGCCTTGACAGCGATCCCGGGATGACCGGCCAATGCTGCCAGCGCGGCTGCGAAAGCAGCGACGGGATCGCCGAGATTGCCGCCCAACCCAAGCGCAGCCTCAGTCCTCACGCCGGAAATCCAGCTTGATGCCGACTGCCGCCAGCGTCGCCGGAATCGGCGGAGCTGGCTTGCGCAGGGTGATCTCGACGCGGCTCACCGGGGGAAAGGCCGCCAGCACAGCAAGCGCGACCGAGCGCGCGGCGGCCTCCAGCAGGTTGAAGCGCCTTGCGGTGAAGGTCTCGATCACCAGCGCGACGACCTTGCCGTAATCGACCGTGTCGGCGAGTGAATCGCTGATCGCCGAGGCGCGGATGTCGGTCGCCAGCACGATGTCGAGGGTGAAGCGCTGGCCCAGCCGCTCCTCCTCCGAGAAGAAGCCGTGATAGGCGTAGATGTCGAGCTTCTCGATCAGGATGCTGCCGGTCTCGCTCATGGCTCAGGCTTCCGTTGGCAGTGTCAGGGCGGACCATACCTTCAGCGCCTGCGCGTGCTGGGCGACGTCATGGGCGCGGATGATCGCCGCACCTTGCGCGACGCCATGAAGATGGGCGGCGATGCTGCCGGCGACGCGCTCGGCGGGAACCTGCTGGCCGGTGATGACGCCGATCACCGATTTGCGCGAGGCCCCAAGCAGGATCGGGCAGCCGAGCCCGGCGAGCCGCGACAGGCTGCGCAGCAGCGTCAACGACTGCTCCGCCGTCTTGCCGAAGCGGCCGATGCCGGGGTCGACGAGGATCTGGCCATGGGGCACGCCGGCGGCGCGCGCGATGCCGATCGAGCGTTCGAGGAAGGCCATCACATCGGAGAGGATGTCGAGGTCGGGATCGACGGTCTCACGGTTGTGCATCAGGATGATCGGCGCGCCGCGACGGGCCGCGACCCCGGCGATGGCGGGGTCGCGCTGCGCGCCCCAGACGTCGTTGACGATCGAGGCTCCGGCCGCGAGGGCCGCATCGGCGACCTCCGCTTTCCAGGTGTCGATCGAGAGCGGCGTCGGTCCATCCTTGGCGAGGGCCACGATCACCGGCAGGACGCGGGCAAGCTCGGTTGCGGCATCGAGCGGTGCATGGTCGGGCCTGGTCGATTCGCCGCCGACATCGAGGATCGCCGCGCCCTCCGCCGCCAGCCTCAGGCCATGGGCGACCGCATCACCGCCGCCCGCGAGCAGGCCGTCGCCGGAGAAGGARTCGGGCGTGACGTTGACGATGCCCATCAACAGGGGCGCCGGGCCGAGCGCCAGCCTGCGACCATCTGGCAAGGTGAGAGCCTTGGGCGTCAAAAGGGCGTGGACCATCTGCTGCGGCGGAGTGCCGCCTATATACGGCAAGGCGGGCTCCGGCCAACAGAAAGCGCGGGCAGGCTTGCCTTCGCCAGCCCGCCATGGCCGCAGCGCATGACCCGGCGTCGCCACGGGCTTTGACGCGGGCAGCATCAGCGTGCATGAGCCCGGCATGGTCCCGCTCACGCTCCCGCACCGGCTCATCCTCATCCGCCATGGCGAGACGGACTGGAATCGCGAGGGCCGCCTGCAGGGCGGGCAGGACATTCCGCTGAATGCGCTCGGCCGCGCTCAGGCCGCCGAGGCCGCCGGCCGCCTGCGCGATCTCGTGCCGGACTTCGCCGGCCTGTCCTATATCGGCTCGCCGATGCAGCGGGCGTGCGAGACCATGGACATCCTGCGCACGACCCTCGGCCTGCCACTGGGCGGCTACACCATAGACGAGCGCCTGCGCGAGCTGACCTTCGGTGCCTGGGAAGGCATGACCTGGCGTGAGGTTCGCAAGGCCGAGCGCGAGCAGGCGCAGGCGCGCGAGCGCGACAAATGGGGCTTCGTTCCGCCCGGCGGCGGCGAGAGCTACAGCATGCTGGCGCAGCGAATCAGGCCGGTGCTCGAGGAGCTGCGGCGGGAGACCGTGATCGTCAGCCATGGCGGCGTGGCGCGCGCGGTGCTGGCGCTTGTCGGCGCGGTTTCGCCGCAGAAGGCGTCCCTGGCCGAGATCTGGCAGGGCAAGATGCTGGTCGTCGTCGGCCATAAGGCCGACTGGGTCTGACGCCCGCCGCGTCGTTCATCGCGGGTTCAGTCGTGCTTTTGCATGAGGTTCATGTTAGCGGGACGACGTGCGGCGGCGTCTTGCTCGGCCGGGGGGCACAGCCGGAAAAGCGCATCGGGGGGTGTGCCTTTTTCGCGAATCTTAAAGGTGCGTCCTGAGAATGCGGGCTGCGCGGCTGCGGGACCATGACAGTCCCGGCCCGCGCAACCGTCTTTCGGGGCGCAGCGGGGCACGATGAACGACATCTCGATCCTGTCGGCCAAAGCGGCCGTGGCGGCTGCGAGCCCGCTGGCGGCGCTGGCCGGCGACAAGCGTCCCGACCTGATTCGAGACGAGGTTCTGGGCGAGATCTTCGCCGCGACCGTGGCGACGCGCGGACAGCATCCCGCTCTGGTCGATGGCGCTCGCAGCCTGAGCTATGACGCGGTCTGGGCTGCAGCCGGCACGCAGGCGCGCGGTCTGGCGCTGGCCGGCGTCGGTCCGGGCGACATGGTCGGCCTGTGGATGCCGCGTGGCATCGATCTCCTGATCGCCCAGATCGCGATCGCGCGCGCGGGCGCCGCCTGGGTGCCGTTCGACGCCGAGGCCCCGGTCGACAGGATCGCGATCTGCCTGAAGGACGCCGACGCCAAGGGCATCGTCACGGCTAGCAGTTGGCGCGGCAGGGCGGAAGGCACGGGCCGGACCGTCTGGACCCCCGACGATCTCGCGGCGCGCGACGACGGCGTCGCCATGCCGGCGCGCGCGGCGGGCCTGACCAAGGACCATCCGGCCTATCTGATCTACACCTCCGGCTCGACGGGCACGCCCAAGGCGATCGTCATCAGCCACCGCAACATCTGCCATTTCCTGCGCTCGGGTAACGCCTTCTACGAGATCGGCCCCGACGACGTCGTCTTTCAGGGCGCGTCGGTGGCCTTCGATCTGTCGATGGAGGAGATCTGGACGCCCTATCTCGTCGGCGGCACGCTTTATGTCGCCTCGCCCGAAACCATGGGCGACGCCGAGAAGCTGCCGGCGCTTTTGACGCAGGCCGGCGTCACCGTCATCGACACCGTGCCGACGCTGCTCGGCATCCTGCCGGCCGACGTGCCCTCGCTCAGGCTGATCCTGCTCGGCGGCGAGGCGCTGCCGCCGGCGATCGTGCAGAAATGGTCGCGGCCCGGGCGGCGCATCCTCAACACCTACGGGCCGACCGAAGCGACGGTGGTCGCAACCGCAGCCGAAGTGCTGCCCGGCGAGACCGTGACGATCGGCAAGCCGATCGCGAACTACACGGCCTATATCGTCAGCGAATCGATGAAACTCGTCGGTCCCGGCGAGCAGGGCGAATTGCTGATCGGCGGCCCCGGCGTCGCCAAAGGCTATCACGGCCGCCCGGAGCTGACGGCGGAGAAGTTCATCGCCAATCCGTTCGGCGACATCGACGACCCCGTACTCTACCGCTCGGGCGACGCGGTCAGCCTCGACGGCGCCGGCAACATCGTCTTCCACGGCCGCATCGACGACCAGATCAAGATCCGCGGCTTCCGGGTCGAGCTCGGCGAGATCGAATCCAAGCTCGCCGGCGAACCCGGGGTCAGCCAGGCGGCGGTGGTGCTGCGCACCGATGACGAGATCGAGCGGCTCGTCGCCTTCGTCGTGGCGGAACCCGGCATCGCGGTTGATGGCGCGGCGCTGCGGGCGTCGCTGCGTGACCAGTTGCCGCCCTATATGGTGCCTGCGCATTTCGAGGCCGTCGGTTCGCTGCCGCGCATGGTTTCGGGCAAGGTCGACCGCAAGATGCTGAAGGCCGCGCCGCTGACCGCGCCGGCCGCCGCAGGCGAGCAGGAGCCGCCGCGCAACGCGACCGAGGCCGCGCTGCTGGAGGCCGCCAAGCGGGTGCTCGGCGCGCAGACCCTGCCATTGGAAGCGGATTTCTTCGTCGATCTCGGCGGCCATTCGCTGCTGGCGGCGCGCTTTATCTCGATCGTGCGCGAAACGCCGGCCTATGCCGGCATCACGCTCCAGGACGTCTATGGCGCGCGCAGCTTGCGCGGCATGGCGGCGCTGCTCGACGGGCGCGGGGTCGCCGAGGCGCTGGACCTTTCCTTCACGCCGCCGCCCTTCATGCGCCGCTTCCTGTGCGGGCTGGCGCAGGCCGCCGTGCTGCCGATCATCATCAGCCTGTCGACGGCGCAGTGGCTCGGCATCTTCGTCACCTATCTGCTGATCTCCGGCGAGGACCTGTCGCTGGGCATGCAGATCCTGACGCTGCTCGGCGTCTACATGGCTTTGATGATCGCCACCGGGCTGATCTCGATCGCGCTGAAATGGATCGTGCTCGGGCGTACCAAACCCGGAATCTATCCGCTCTGGGGCGTTTATTATTTCCGCTGGTGGTTCGCCTCCCGCGTCGCCGGCCTCGTCCACATCAAATGGTTCCAGGGCACGCCGGTGATGCGGTTCTACTGGCGCCTGCTCGGCGCCAGGGTCGGACGCGACGTGCTGATCTCCGACTATGAGGCCGGCGCGGTCGACCTGATCACGATCGGGGAGGGCAGCACACTCGGCTCCAAGACCACCTTCGCCAATGGCGAGGCGATCGGCGACAAGTTCATCCTCGGGCCGATCACGCTCGGCCGGGACGTCTATGGCGGCTCCTCGGCCGTGTTCGGGCATGGCTGCGTCGTTGGCGACCATGCCGAAATCGGCGACCTGACCGCGCTGCCGCCGGGCACGATCGTCGGCGAGGCCGAAATCTGGGACGGCACGCCCGCCCGCAAGATCGGCATGGTCGACCTTACGGCGCTGCCGGAGCAGTCGCAGGCCAGCGCGCGCCGACGCTTCGCGATGACCTGCTTCTACATCCTGATGCTGTTCGTGCTGCCGCCGATCAGCCTTCTGCCGATCTTCCCGGCCTTCTGGCTGTTCGACAAGATCGACGACTGGATCTCGACCTGGTCCGACATCAGCTATCTCTGGTACCTGCCGATCCTGACCTGGCCGACCGCGATGGGGCTCGTCGCCTTCACCGTGTTTTTGATGGCGGGGCTGCGCTGGGCGATCCTGCCGCGCGTCACCACCGGCTCATGGTCGATCCATTCGAGCTTCTACGCCCGCAAATGGACGGTGGCGCTGGCGACCGAGGTGACGCTGGAGACGCTGTCCTCGCTGTTTGCCACGATCTACATGCGCGCCTGGTACCGGATCATGGGTGCAAGGATCGGCCATGGCGCCGAAATCTCGACCAACCTGTCGGGCCGCTACGATCTGACGGCGATCGGCGCGGGCAACTTCATCGCCGACGAGGTCGTGTTCGGCGACGAGGATCTCCGGCGCGGCTATATGCGCCTCGACATGACCCGCACCGGCAACCAGGTCTTCGTCGGCAACGACGCCGTCGTGCCGCCGGGCGCGGTCATTCCAGACCGGGTGCTGATCGGCATCAAGTCGAAGCCGCCGGCCAACGAGATGATGCAGGCCGGCGACACCTGGTTCGGCTCGCCGCCGATCAAGCTGCCGACCCGGCAGAAGGTCGATCTCGGGGCCGACTGGACCTATCTGCCATCGGCGGGCAAGCGCTGGGGCCGCGCCGTGTTCGAGGCGTTCCATACCTCGTTTCCGGCGATGCTGTTCATCTCCTTCGGCACGCTGGCGGTCGATCTCGTGCTGCAGCAGAAGATCGTCGATCGCGACTGGACCGGCCTCGTCCTGGCCTTCATCGCCGCCAGCGTCGTCATTGCGGTCGTGCAGGCGCTGATCTGCGCCGCGATCAAATGGCTGCTGATGGGCGTCTACAAGCCGGTGATGAAACCGATGTGGTCGTTCTGGGCGATGCGCACCGAGGCTGTCGCGGTGCTCTACTGGGGGCTCGGCGGCAAGGTGCTGTTCGACTATCTGCGCGGAACGCCATTCCTGCCCTGGTGCCTGAAGCTGTTCGGAGCGAAGTTCGGCCGCGGCTGCTGGCTCGATTCGACCGATATCACCGAGTTCGACTGCGTGCGGATGGGCGATTTCTGCTCGATCAACGCTCATTCGGCCCTGCAGACGCATCTCTACGAGGACCGCGTCATGAAGGTCGGGCGCGTCACGCTGGGCAACGGCGTCTGCGTCGGCGCGGGCGCGACCGTGCTCTACGACACCCATGTCGGCGACTTCGCCCAGATCGGCCTGCTCACCGTGATCATGAAGGGCGAGAACCTGCCGGCGCATACGCGCTGGGAAGGTGCCCCGGCGGTGCCGGCGAAGGCCCATTGAAGGCCGTCAGAGCAGGATCGTGCTGACGCCGAGTTTCGTGGCGGCGTCGGCCATTTGCTTGTCGCGGGTGCAAAGGGTCGCGAAGGCTGTGCTTGCGAGGGCGAGGTGCAATGCGTCGCCGGCTCTCAGCCCGGTCTCGCTGAGTTGGGCGAGACGAGATGCAAGTCGAAAATGGTCGGTTGAAACTTGCAGAACCTCCGCTGAATCGAGCGCCATTCTTGAAAATTGAGCCATCGCCTGGCGAACCTGGTCGGCACTGATTTTGTCGGCGCGCAGTTTCATCGAGAGTGCAGCGGAGAATTCTGTCGCAACCCACTCCGAAATGGCAATTTCGTCAGAGGCGCGCTCCTCGAGCCAGAACTGGACAGCTCGTGTTGTCGGCTCGGGCGTCATCGCCGTCACCAGCAAAGACGTGTCCAGATAGAGCATCAGTATTTGGCGTCGTCGCGCAGACGGCGCATGAACTCGCCGCCATCTTCGTCCTGCATCGGCATGGAGGCGGTCAGTCGCCTGAGCGCATCGACGTCGAGCGGCTTTTTGGTCTTGGCGGCGGTCAGATGTGCGACGGCCTTGCCGTGACGCGTGATGCAGACGGTCTCACCCGCCTCCGCTGCTTCGACCAATGCGCTGAGGTTTGCCTTGGCTTCCGCCATCGCTACCGTTTTCATCGCTACCTCCTGACTAGAATTCTAGTCATAATATGCGCCGCCTTGTTCGCCTTGCCAAGAGCAGTGCATCGGCCTGGTGGGGTTTCGCATCCGGGCAATGCAGCCTAAAGAACGCGGAGAAAACGCCTCGGGCCCACCCATGTCCCACAACACATTCGGCCATCTCTTCCGCGTCACCACCTTCGGCGAGAGCCATGGGCCGGCGATCGGCTGCGTCGTCGATGGCTGCCCGCCGCTGCTGCCGCTGGTCGAGGCCGATATCCAGGGCGATCTCGACCGCCGGCGGCCGGGCCAGTCGCGTTTTACGACGCAGCGGCAGGAACCCGACCAGGTCCGCATCGTCTCGGGCGTCTTTCCGCGCGAGAGCGACGGCGTCCAGGTCACGACGGGGACGTCGATCGGGCTGATGATCGACAATGTCGACCAGCGCTCGAAGGACTACTCCGAGATCAAGGACAAGTACCGGCCCGGCCATGCCGACTTCACCTATGACGTGAAATACGGCATCCGCGACTATCGCGGCGGCGGGCGCTCCTCGGCGCGCGAGACGGCGATGCGGGTGGCGGCCGGCGCGATCGCGCGCAAGATCATCCCCGGCATGGTGGTGCGCGGCGCGCTGGTGCAGATGGGGCCGCACAAGATCGACCGCGCCAACTGGGACTGGGATGAGGTCGGCAACAACCCGTTCTTCTGCCCCGACGCCAAGGCCGCTGCCCTGTTCGAGGGCTATCTCGATGGCATCAGGAAATCGGGCTCCTCGATCGGGGCTGTTCTGGAGATCGTCGCCGAGGGCGTGCCGGCGGGCTTGGGCGCGCCGATCTACGGCAAGCTCGATGCCGAGATCGCGGCTGCGCTGATGAGCATCAACGCGGTCAAGGGCGTCGAGATCGGCGAAGGTTTTGGTGCGGCCGAGCTCTCGGGCGAGGAGAACGCCGACGAGATGCGCGCCGGCAACGATGGCGCGCCGCTGTTTCTCTCGAACCATGCCGGCGGCATTCTCGGCGGCATCTCGACCGGGCAGCCGATCGTGGCGCGCTTTGCCGTGAAGCCGACCTCGTCGATTTTGGCGACACGCGCCACCGTCACCCGCACCGGCGGCGAGGCCGAGATGTTCACCAAGGGCCGGCACGACCCCTGCGTCGGCATCCGCGCCGTGCCTGTCGGCGAGGCGATGGTGGCTTGTGTGCTCGCGGACCAGTATCTGCGCCATCGCGCGCAGATTGGTCTGGTCGAGCCGCGCTGGCCATTTCAGACATAGCCCCTGTCTTCGTCGATCGCGATGCGCTATATGATACACATAGGGCATATCACGGGAGTGAGCGATGCGGGCCTTGATCGACATGAATGATGCTCAGGTCGAAGCCCTCGACAGCATTGCCAAACGAATGGGGCAATCGCGTGCTGCATTGATTAGGGCAGCGATTGACACTTACCTCGAGCGTCATCATCGCGAACAGGTCGAGAGTGGTTTCGGTTTGTGGGGTCAGCGCAAGGTCGATGGTCTGGCTTACCAGGAGAAAGCGCGTCGCGAATGGTAGGCGCGCTGTTCGACACCAATATCCTGATCGACCACCTGAACGCTGTTCCACAGGCCCGTGAGGAAATCGAGCGCTTCGACAGCCGGGCGGTCAGCATCATCACCTGGATGGAAGTGATGATCGGAGCGGATGCCGATCTCGTCGAGCCGACACGGCGTTTCCTGGAAGGCTTTGACGTCATCGCTCTCGATGACGAGATCGCCAGCCGTGCGGTGTCGCTGCGGCGAGCGCATCGCATCAAGCTGCCCGATGCGGTGATCTGGGCCACGGCGCAGATCGGCGGACGAATACTCGTGACCCGGAATACGAAAGATTTTCCGACTGATGACCCCGGGATAAGAGCGCCTTACGTCCTCTGACAAGACGCCGGCCCGAACGGCGGAAACGCACTTATGCGCCATTCAGCCATAGTGAAAATTGTTGGCTTCTTCATTGCAACTGAAATCTGCCAGTATTAGCTTGCCTGCATGAAGCTCGACGCTTGGCTCACGCAGAACAAGACCGGCCGCAGCGCCTTTGCGCGGCTGGTCGGCCTGTCGCCGGCCAGCGTCACGGCTCTCTGCAACGACCAGAGCGCCTGGATCTCGCGCGAAAGCGCCGAGCGCATCGCCGCCGCGACGGGCGGCGCCGTCACCCCCAATGATTTTCTCGGCCTCGTCGGGCCGCGCGAGGCTGTCATGTCCAGCAATGTCACCAAGACCATCGAGGCTTTCGCGCGGGGCGAGATCGTCATCGTCACCGATGACGACGATCGCGAGAACGAGGGCGACCTGATCGTCGCCGCCTCGCTGTGCACGCCGGAGAAAATGGCCTTCATCATCCGCAACACCTGCGGCATCGTCTGTGCGCCGCTGACGTCGGGCGAGGCGCGACGGTTGCGGCTCGATCCAATGGTCTCGTCGAACGATGCGCCGCTCGGCACCGCCTTCACCGTGACGGTCGACGTCAAGCATGGGCTGACCACCGGCATCTCGGCCGAGCAGCGCTGCAACACCGTGCGTGCGCTCGCCAACGGCAATATGGGCGCGACCGATTTCGTGCGGCCGGGCCATGTCTTCCCGCTGATCGCCAAGGATGGCGGCGTGCTGATGCGTTCGGGCCATACCGAGGCCGCGGTCGATCTGTGCAAGCTCGCCGAACTGCCGCAGGTCGGGGTGATCTGCGAACTCGCCAATGACGACGGCACGGTGATGAAGGGCGCGCAGATCACGGCCTTCGCAAGCAAGCACGGGCTGCAGCAGATCACGGTCGCCGATCTGATCGCTTATCGGCAGGCGCGCGAGAAGCTGGTCGAGCGGGTGCATTCCTTCCCGGTCAAGACCGCCTTCGGCGAGATGACCGGCCATGTCTATGTGACGCCGTTCGAGGACACCCAGCACTTCGCCTTCGTCATGGGCAAGATCGGCGATGGCGAAAAGGTGCCGGCACGGCTGCACCGGGCCGATGTCGTCTCGGATGTGCTCGGCGGAGGCGGCTCGATCCAGTGCGCGCTGAAGCGCTTCCAGCAGGACGGCAAGGGCGTGCTGATCTATCTGCGCGACGGGACGGCCGGCGTGCCGCTCAAGAGCGTCGAGGAGGGTTCCGACGCCCAGCGCACGCAGCAATGGCGCGAGGTCGGCCTGGGCGCGCAGATTCTGCGCGATCTCGGCGTCGGCTCGATCGTGAACCTCGCCTCGTCGCCGCGCGCCTTCGTCGGGCTCTCTGGCTTCGGCATCGAGATTGCGGCGACGGAGCCGCTGGAGTGAGCGGCTGCCGAGGTGCTTCTCACCTGAGCATCGGATTTGTCCGAAAAGTGCATTCCACTTTCCGGCCCGATGCTACTGCATCGGCGAGAAGAAGGCCGGCTTGATGATCTTGTTCTCCATCTTCTCGATATAGGCGCGCGTCTTCGGGATGAAGGCGAGCCATTCAGGGTCGGCCGCGAGCTGGTCACGCCGCTCCTCGCGCTGCTGGTAGCTGTCATAGCGCCAGATCATCATGACCTGATTGAGCTCGCCGACATCCGAATAGAACCACGCGGTCGTGGGGCCGAGCGAGCGGCAGTGAATGGCGAAGCCTTCGTCGTGATAGAGGCGCAGATAATCCTGCAGCAGGCCGACGCGGATCGTGTAGGTCCGCATTTCAAAGATCGCCATCGTCAGCCTCTCATCAGCGCCGTGACATGGGCCGCAGCCGAGCGCGACAGGCCGTCGAGATCGTAGCCGCCCTCCAGCACCGAGACTAGCCGGCCCTGGCAGCGCCTGTCAGCAATCGCCATCAACTGCTGCGTCGCCCAGGCGAAATCGGCTTCCTTCAGATTGAGATTGGCGAGCGGGTCGCGCCAATGCGCGTCGAAACCGGCCGAGATGATGATGAGGTCGGGCGCGAAGGCTTCGATGCGCGGCAGCAGCGCGGTTCCGAACGCGTCGCGGAATTCGTCGGAGCCGTCGCCGGCGCGCAAGGGCGCGTTGACGATGGTGCCGTGCTGGCCGCGCTCGGAGGCCGCGCCCGTGCCGGGATAGAGCGGCATCTCATGGGTCGAGGCGTAGAGCACGCTGGCATCGTCCCAGAAGATCTCCTGCGTGCCATTGCCGTGATGCACGTCCCAGTCGATCACGGCGACACGGCCTGCGCCATGGACGGTCTGGGCATGGCGGGCGGCGATTGCCGCGCTGTTGAAAAAGCAGAAGCCCATCGCCTTGACGCTCTCGGCATGGTGGCCGGGCGGACGGGTGGCGCAGAAGGCATTGGCCGCGCGGCCCTGCATGACCTCGTCGACGGCGTGCGTCGCGGCCCCGACCCCGCGCAAGGCGGCCTCGACCGTGCCCGGCGACATCAGCGTGTCCGCATCGATCTGGACGAGACCTAAATCAGGCGAGGCGGCGACGATCGCCTCGGCGAAAGCGCGCGGATGGCACAAGGCCACCTGATCGAGCGTGCCGAGCGGCGCGCTCATTCGACTCAGGGCCGCGAAACGCTCATCCTCCAGCGCGCGCTCGATGGCGCGCAGGCGCTCGGCGCGCTCTGGATGGCCGGGCGGGGTTTCATGTTGCAGGCTCGCCGGGTGGGTGATCAGCAGGGTCGTCAAGGGATTTCGCCTCGCTTGGGGTGCCCCGGGCCTGGAGGCGTGACCGCTTTGCCACGGTCGACAGGGAAGCGCCCGATTCCGCCATCATCAACGGAACCGGATTGCGCCATATTTGTTTCGGGCCTAGAGGTTTCGCGTCGCGGAAGTTGCGCTACCGGGCCTTGCCGACACGAAGCGTTAACTCCCGATTCATCATAAAGGTGGCCTTAGGGCAACTGGTGGACGTCATGAAACAGACCGCGATCATAGCTCTGGCCCTGTCGACCCTCCTGGGCGCCTGCCAGTACAAAGCCGTGAACGCGCCCGCGCTGTCGGCCCGCGATGCCGAATATATTGCGCTGGTTCCGAAGTTCGACACCTACCTGCCTTACCTGCCCTACGAGATCGCCGATCCGACCGGACAGGCGCCGGGCACGATCTACATCGATACCAAAGAGAAGTTCCTCTACTACGTCCTGCCGAACAAGAAGGCGGTCCGCTACGGCGTCGCCACCGGCGACGAGGCTTTCGGCTGGACTGGAGAGGCCGTGATCCAGCGCAAGGCCGAGTGGCCGCGCTGGACGCCTCCCGCCGAGATGATCAAGCGTTGGCCGCATCTCGCCCCGCGCGCCGGCGGCATGGAAGGCGGCCCGGAAAATCCGCTCGGAGCGCGCGCGCTCTATCTCTACCAGAACGGCCAGGACACGCTTTACCGCATCCACGGCACCAACGAGCCGGAGACGATCGGCCGCTCGGCCTCGTCGGGCTGCATCCGCATGCGCAATATCGATGTGATCGAGTTGTTCAACCGGGTGCCGGTCGGAACGAAGGTCGTCGTGGTCTGAGACCACGACGCCATGGTCGGGCTTGAGCCGACCATCTCATCGCCGAGCAATCTGCGGTTTCACACGTCCTGAGATGGCCGGGGGAAACCCGAGCGTGACCGATAGACCGTGCGTCTTTTGCTCGCAAACACGGCGTCATCCCGGACAAGCCGCGCAGGCGGCGCAGATCCGGGGTCCGTCATATGGTTCCGTCAGCCCAGTTCCACGAGCACGATCTCGGGCGGGACCCCGAGCCTGACCGGCACCTTGCTCGTCCCGATTCCTCCGGACACGATCAGGTCGCGCCCGTTCTCGCGGACATGGCCATAGGCGTAGCGGTTGCCATAGCGCGACGGCACGACTGGGGACCAGCCGAACAGTCTGATCTGTCCGCCATGGGTATGGCCCGACAGGGTCAGCGCGACGCGTGCCGGCATCCGCGCGAAGGCGTCCGGCTCGTGGGCCATCATGATCGCCGGGGCGCCGTCATCGGCGATCTGGGCCATGGTCCCCGCGAGATCGTCGACGCCGTAGCGCCTGCGCTGCCTCAGCGTCTCGAAGGCGATCTGGTCGCCCAGGCCCGCAAGCCAGAGCGGACCCGCGGCCGTGTCGAGCTTCACGGCCCGGTTCTCCAGCATCGGAATACCTGCAGCTTCGAGCGCTCGCCCGACCGCCGTCGGGCCGCCCTGGGCCGCGAGCGCCGGCTCGTCATGCCACCAGTCATGGTTGCCGAGGATCGCGAAGACGCCGTCGCGGGGGCGCAGCCTCGCCAGTTCGCCCGCCCATTCGGCCATGGCCGGATCGTTGGGCGCGCGGTCCCGGCTCGCGACGAAATCACCCAGCAGCAAGGTGAGGTCGGGCTGCAGTGCGTTTGTCTGCGCGACGATCTCCGCCGTGCGCGCGATGGTCATATAGGGGCCGCCGATATGCAGATCGGACAAAATCGCCAGCCTGAGCTTTCGCCCTGCCGGCCAGTCCTTCGGGGTCAGGCCATAACGGGTGACGCGCTGATGGGCGGGCTCCCACCCGGCGGCATAGCCGCCCGTGCCGAAGCCGGCCAAAAAAAGACCGGCGAGAGCCTGCGTGACTCTGCGCCGGTCAATCATTTTGGGTCTCGAAACGAAGGCTCAAGCGATCAGTCGTCGAAGTCGTTGCGAAGGACACCGGCAAGCCGGGATGGTTTATCCTTCGCGCTCTCATCCAACGCGACGGGAGCACGTCTTGTTCCAGCAGCAACCGCGGCAATTGCGATCGGACGGAACCACGAGGCATAGGCGTCCTTGGCCGAGGCATCGTGGAAACTCGCGGGGTTGATCGTCTTGCGACGGGGGCTGAGTACGGACATGGCTCCTGACATCTCGATCGTGGAAAATCCAGCACTACAAGCCGATGGTTCCTGGCCACCGACGACGATCAAGATGCAGGGCAATCCTGCCCGTCCAAGGGCGCGATCGTGATGTCTTCATGTCGATTTGTGTACGGCCGTAACCGGCCGCCACAATTCATCGACGAGGCGCGCTCAGGCCGCGAGCAGGCCTTCGGCCGTGGCCCAGTCGAGCGTCTTGTTCAGGGCACGCTCATAACGGTCGAACATTTCCTCGATCTGCGCCTCCGTGATGATCAACGGCGGGCAGAAGGCGACGCGGTCGCCCATGGCCCGGGTGATCAGGCCTTCCTCCTGCGCGAAGGAGACCGACTTGGCGCCGACGCCCTTCTTGGTCTCGAACGGAGCCTTCGTCAGTTTGTCCTTGACGAGTTCGACGCCACCGATCAGGCCGACGCCGCGCGCCTCGCCGACGAGCGGGTGCTCGGCCAACCTGTCAAGGCGCTTCAGGAAGGTCGGAGCGACCTTGCGGACATGCTCGACGATCTTGTCGCGCTGGTAGATTTCCAGCGTCTTGACCGCGACCGCGCAGCCGACCGGATGGCCGGCATAAGTGTTGCCGTGGCCGAAGACGCCGATCTTGCGGCTCTGGTCGACCAGGACCTCATAGACGCGCTCGTTCATCATCACGGCGCTGAGCGGGAAATAGGCCGAGGTGATCTGCTTGGCGCAGGAGATGGTGTCGGCGGCCATGCCGTAGGTCGTGGTGCCGAACATGTTGCCGGTACGGCCAAAGCCGGTGATGACCTCGTCGGCGATCAGGAGGATGTCGTATTTCTCCAGAACCGCGTTGATCTTCTCGAAATAGCCGTCCGGCGGGATGATCGCGCCGCCCGCGCCCATTACAGGCTCGGCGATGAAGGCGGCGACGGTGTCGGGCCCCTCGCGCAGGATCATCTCCTCCAGCTCGGCGGCCATGCGAGAGGAGAAATCCTGCTCGGTCTCGCCGGGCTCGGCGAAGCGGTAGTGATGCGGGCAGGAGGTGTGCAGGATGCCGGGCAGCGGCAGGTCGAAATCGATGTGGTTGTTGGGCAGGCCGGTCAGCGAGGCCGAGGCGACGGTGACGCCGTGATAGCCCTTGAGCCGCGAGATGATCTTCTTCTTCCGCGGCCGGCCGAGCGCATTGTTCATGTACCAGACGATCTTGACCTGGGTGTCGTTGGCGTCGGAGCCCGAGGCTCCGAAGAAGACCTTGGAGATCGGAACCGGCGCGATCTCCTTCAGCTTCTCGGCGAGCTCGATCGCCGGATCATGGCTCTTGCCGCCGAAGATGTGGGTGAAGGGCAGCTTCTTCATCTGCTCATACGCGGCCTCGACCAGCTCGTCGTTCGAGTAGCCGAGCGAGGTGCACCAGAGGCCCGCCATCGCCTCGATGTATTCCCTGCCGCTGGAATCATAGACGAAGATGCCCTTGCCGCTCTCCAGCACGAACGGGCCAACCTCGCGATGCACGGCGAGATTGGTGTAGGGGTGGACGAGGGTCTCGATGTCGCGGACGGCGAGGTTGGACAGCATCGCTCAGGCTCCCGGTCTTTATGAAATCCTGATGCGACCATAGCCCGGCCGCAACGCAAAAGCTGAGCGATTTTCCTGCAACGCAGCGCAGACTCTGCTGCGTGTCGGCCTGCCGCCGTCAGGATGTTGAGGCAAGGCCCGGCGGGGCGCGATATCCTGCGCCGAGGCGCTCCAGCATCGCCGCGACGGCGATCGCTGTACGGTCCTCGCCCACGCCCGCGACGATCTGCACGCCGAGCGGCAGCCCCGCCTGCGACAGCCAGACCGGGGCGCTCAATGCCGGCAGATCGGCGCCGGTCGCCAGCGAAGCCCAGAGCAGGAAATCGAGGTAGGG
The DNA here is from genome assembly GCF_056405115.1 of Allobosea sp. P2_A10. NCBI lineage: Bacteria > Pseudomonadati > Pseudomonadota > Alphaproteobacteria > Hyphomicrobiales > Alloboseaceae > Allobosea > Allobosea sp. P2_A10. Next base: position 69,875 of record NZ_JBFUCS010000015.1, read on the forward strand.
GCGGGGTTCGCCGTTCACGATCAGCCGCCGTGCATGGATGTCTGGGCCGTGATCGTGCGGAATCGCGGCGACGGGGGCGGGCGGGCAGAGCAGCACGTCATGGTGTTGGAAAAAGCTCGCCCAGCGTCGCTTCAGCGCCAGCCTCCGCTGCGAGACCTGCTGGTAGAGCCCCGGCGTCATACGGGCGCCGCGCGCCTGCAGCGACTGATGCGACAAATCGTTGGTGCTGTAGCTGGAGGCTTGCGCCTGGATGCGGGCGCGCACCTTCGGCGGCAGGCCATAGGCGACGACGGCGTGGTTCAGCAGCGCATAGACCTCGAACGCCTCCTCGAAGCGCAGCGAGGGGCGGGCCGTCTCGTCGACGATCGCGCCGGCGGCCCGCAGCAGTTCCGCAGCCTCCCGCACTGCCGCCGAGACCTCGGCATCGACCGGCGCAAACGGATCGTCGGCCCAGAGCGCGACGCGCAGGCCTTTTGGCGAGACGCATCGCGGCGCGGTCAGGGCCGAGCCGGGCATCGCGGCGTCGCGCGGGCCGGCCAGCACCGGCAGGATCAGGTCGAGATCCCCGGCCGCGCGCGTGATCGGGCCGGCCACCATCAGATCGACATTGCGCGGGGTGCGGCGCTCGGGCGGCGGCGGGATCGAACCCCAGGTCGAGACCAGCCCCCAGCTCGTCTTCAGGCCCAGCACGCCGCAGGCATGGGCCGGCCAGCGGATCGAGCCGCCGAGATCGGAGCCGAGCTCGAAGGCGGCCATGCCGGTCGCAACCACTGTGGCCGCGCCGCCAGACGAGCCGCCGGGCGAGAAGGCCGCGTTCCACGGGTTGTTGGTCACGCCATGGGCGGGATTGTAGCTCTGGAAATCGCCGGAGAAGACCGGGACGTTGGTCTTGCCGATGATGACCACGCCGGCCGCCCGCAGCCGGGCCACGGCGGCCGCGTCCTCGTCGGGCAGGCGCGCGCGATAGGCCGGCAGACCGCCCGAGGAGGGCAGGCCGGCGACGTCGAAGGCGTCCTTGATCGTGATCGGCAGCCCTTCGAGCGGGCGCGCGGTGCCGTTTACGAGCCTTGCGTCGGACGCCTGCGCCATCATGCGCGCGGCGTCGCGATCCTGCGCGACGATGGCGTTGAGGCCGGGGTTGAGCGCGTCGATGCGGGCAAACGTCGCTTCGAGCAGTTCGCTTGCGGAGAATTTGCGCGCCAGCAGCGCTGCGCGCAGGCTCGTCGCCGAGGCGGTGAGGTCGATCGTCATTCTGCGTCGACGGCCCGCGCCAGATCGCGCCAGGCGAGCACGAGGCGGTCGAGTTCGGCGAGATCTCGGCCGGGCAGCCGGCCAAGCGTCTGCGCGACGAAATCGCGCTGGGCGGCGATGCCGGCCTCGGCCAGCCTTCGCCCTTCCGGCGTCAGGTGCATCGCATAGGAGCGCCGGTCCCCGGCGATGGCGCGCCGCTCGACCAGGCCGGCCTGAACGAGGCGGTCAGCGAGACCCGACACATTACCCTTGGTGACATAGAGCCGCTCGGCCAGTTCGCTCTGGCTGATGCCCTCGCGCTCGGTCAGGGTCGAGAGCAGGTCGAATTGCGGGATCGAGAGGCCGAGCGCCCGGATGCGCGAGGTCATCTGGCCGAGCATGCGCTGGTGCAGCCGCATGAAGCGGAACCAGACGCGGTCGGGCTCGGCGGTGTCGCCGCCGGGGGCAGGTAGGGAGGCTGACACGGGCTTCTGGCTCTCCGGCGCGATAGATACGACCTAAACCATTCGTCTGGTTCAGGCGAGCCCCGCTTTCATCCGCGCGCCGCTTGGCGCTATCGTGCCGGCAACAAGACTTGAAAAGACATATGGAGAGAGACGCCCATGCTCGGCTTGATGCAGGACTGGCCGCTGCTGCTGCACCGGATCATCGACCATGCCGCGATCCAGCATGGCGGGCGCGAAGTCGTCAGCCGCGCGGTCGAGGACGGCTCGCTCAGGCGCACGACCTATGCCCAGGTCCGCCAGCGCGCCCTCAAGGCCGCCAAGCGGCTGGAGCGCGAGGGCGTCAAGGCCGGCGACCGGATTGCGACGCTGGCCTGGAACAGCGAGCGCCATCTCGAGCTCTGGTACGGCATCACCGGGATCGGTGCGATCACGCACACGGTCAATCCGCGACTCTTTCCCGAGCAGATCGCCTGGATCATGGATCATGCCGGCGACAAGATGCTGTTCCTCGACCTGACCTTCGTGAAGCTCGCCGAGCAGTTGCAGGACAAGCTGCCGAGCGTCGAGCGCTACGTCATCCTGACCGACGCCTTCCATATGCCCGACACCTCGCTGAAGGGCGCGATCCCCTATGAGGACTGGCTCGCCGAGGCCGATGACGATTTCGCCTGGGCCGCGTTCGACGAGAACACCGCGGCAGGGCTGTGCTACACCTCGGGCACCACCGGCGGCCCCAAGGGCGTGCTCTATTCGCACCGCTCGAACGTGCTGCACGCGCTCGCCTGCGCCGCGCCCGATTTCCTGAGCATCTCCTCGCGCGACACGGTCCTGCCCGTCGTGCCGCTGTTCCATGCCAACAGCTGGTCGCTGGCCTATTCCGCGCCGATGACCGGGGCCAAGCTCGTTATGCCCGGCGCGAAGCTCGACGGACCGTCGCTGATGGAATTGCTGGAAGGAGAGGGCGTGACGCTGACGGCCGCCGTGCCGACGGTCTGGCTCGGCCTGCTGCACCATCTGGAGACGACAGGTGCGCCGCTGACGAGCCTGAAGCGCGTCATGATCGGCGGCTCGGCCTGTCCACGCGCGATGACCGAGACCTTCGAGCGCAAATACGGCGTCACGGTCTCGCATGCCTGGGGCATGACCGAGATGAGCCCGGTCGGCTCGTTCTGCTCGGTCAAACCGCCTTACGCCCATCTCGAAGGCGAGGCGCTGCTCGACCTCAAGATGAAGCAGGGCCACCCGCCCTTCACCGTCGAGTTCCGCCTGACCGACGATGCAGGCGACGACACGCCTTGGGACGGCAAGACCTTCGGCCGCCTCAAGGTCAGCGGTCCGGCGGTCTCAAAGGCCTATTTCCGGCGCGAAGACGAGAACATTCTCGACGACAAGGGCTTCTTCGACACCGGCGATGTCGGCACCATCGACGAGCACGGCTATTTCCAGGTCACCGACCGCTCCAAGGACGTGATCAAGTCCGGCGGCGAATGGATTTCCTCGATCGATCTGGAGAACCTCGCCGTCGGTCACCCCGATGTCGCCGAGGCCGCCGTGATCGGCGTCGCCCATCCGAAATGGGACGAGCGGCCGCTGCTGGTGATCGTGCCCAAGCCAGGCAGGACGCCCGGCAAGGACGAGATGCTCGCCTTCATGACCGGCAAGATCGCGAAATGGTGGTTGCCCGACGATGTCGTGCTGGTCGAGGCGATCCCCCATACCGCCACCGGCAAGATCCAGAAGATGGCGCTGCGCGAGATGTTCAAGGATTATCGGCTGCCGGGGTGAGAAAGCCTCAGGGGCACGGGCCCTTGCGCTGGCCCTTCGTGACCATCACCCGCTTCGGCGCATCCTCGATGAGCATCGTCGTGGAGCCTTCATAGCTCGCGCCGGCATAGGTCATGACCGAGGTCAGGCTGGTGCCGTCGCAATCGGTCACGATGGTGACGCGCTGCCCTTCGACCTTGAGGTCCTTCAGCGTGCATTTGTTTTTGGCGTTCTCGGCATCGAGAAAAGCCTTGATCTCGGCCAGCGTGCCATTGGCGCTGCGGCCGTCCTGCGCGGTCACGCAGATGTCATTGGCGGGGCCGACCGGCGTTGCGCCGATCGTGGTCGTCACTGCCCAGAGCCCGGGTTGAAGCCGCTCCTGAGCCTGCGCGACGCTCCAGGCTGCAAGGAAACCGAACATCACGATCGCTGCGCGCTTCATCCGACAGGTCCTTCTATCGACTTATGGCGATACTCTAGGGCCGGCCCGACGGCTTGGCGAGGTCGATGGCCGTTCCGCCCTTGCCTTCCAGCAACCGTAGAGTCACCTAGACGGCCATGCATCGTCGTCTCGTCTTCGAGGAGCCTGTCTCGCGCGCCGCGCTCTGGAGCCGGCGGCTGGCGTGGTTTGCGCTGGCGGTGCTGCTGCTGGCCGCGCTGGTGTTCCGGACTTCCGAACCGAGTTTGCAGGGGCTGGCGCCGATCGCCGGAGCCTATGCCTTCGTGCTGCTGGCGCTGCTGCTGGCGGTCGCGGCGTTCCTGCGGATATGGCAGTCGGGCCATCGCGGCGTCGGCATGGCCGCGCAGGCCTTCCTGCTCTGCGTGCTGATGCTGCTGCCGGTCGGTTACGGCGTGTTCAAGGCGGTGACGCTGCCGGCGCTGACCGAGGTCTCGACCGATATCGACGACCCTCCCGCCTTCAGCCGTTCGCGCGTCGCGCTCGATGCGCGCAGGGGCCGCGTGCCGCCAGATGTGCCGGCCGAGCGCCGGCGGGTGCAGCGTCAGGCCTATCCCAAGGCGGTGCCGATCGTGCTGGAGATTCCAGCCGAGCTGGCCTTCGATATCGCGCGCAAGGCCGCGCTCAATCGCGGCTGGCAGGTGCTGGAATCGTCGCGGCCGGGCGGGCGCACCGGGGCGGGGCGGATCGAGGCCGTGGCCCGCACGCGCGTGCTGCGCTTTGCCGACGACATCACGATCCGGATCAGGCCGCGCGTCGATGGCAGCCGGATCGACATCCGCTCGGCCTCGCGCATCGGCGGGCATGATTTCGGCGCTAACGCGGCGCGGATCGCAGGCTTCGCCGAAGAGGTCGAACTGCTGAACGAGGCGCGCTGAGATTCGGGTTGTCGAACTGCTCCCGTTCGGCCGTCATCCTGGACAAGCGGGCAAGCCGCGCAGATCCGGGATCCATCGTAGAGCACAGTCGTTCCCTTACGGTGGATCCCGGCGCTCCGCTGCGCTGCGGCCAGGATGACGGCGCTGCTTGCGAGCGGAATAGCAAGCGTCAGATGCGCCGGTAGCGACTTGCCAGTTGCGGCAACGGTTCGTCGCAGGCCACGACGCCGCGCAGGACAAGGTCCTCCAGCTGCGCCAGCACCGAGAGCGCGGCCGCGCCATGCAGCGCCGGGGCCAGCCCCTGATAGATCGCCGGCACCATCGCGGCGATGGTCTCGTCGCCGGCCGCGAGACGGTTGAGGATCGCCGCCTCGCGCTGGCGGCGGTGCTGGACCAGCCCGCGCAGGAAAGCCTGGGGCGAGGTCACCGGGCCGCCATGGCCGGGCCGATAGAGCGCATGCTCCATGCCGCGCAGCTTCTCGACCGAGGCCATATAGGCCGCCATCGAGCCGTCGGGCGGCGCGACGATCGTGGTCGACCAGGCCATGACATGGTCGCCTGAGAACAATGTCGCCTCCTCGGCCAGGGTGAAGGCGAGGTGATTGGCGGTGTGGCCGGGCGTCGCGACGGCGCGCAGGCTCCAGCCGGGGCCCGACACCGCGTCGCCGTCGGCCATCTCCTGCTCGGGCGCATAGTCGCGGTCGGCGGCGGCGTCGAGCCGGTTGGTCTCGCCCTCAGCCAGTTCGCGGCTGGCGCGGTGGGGGCCGCAGCCGACCACGGTTGCGCCCGTCGCGGCCTTGAGCGCGGGCACGGCCGGCGAATGGTCGCGATGGGTGTGCGTCACCACGATATGGCTGACGGTTTCGCCCCTCACGGCCTCGACGAGGCGCGCGACATGGGCCGGGTCATCGGGGCCGGGGTCGATGATCGCCACCGTGCCGCGCCCGACGATGTAGCTGCAGGTGCCGGTGAAGGTCATCGGCCCGCCATTGCCGGCGATGACGCACCGGACCAGCGGCGACAGCTGCGCGATCTCGCCTGGCTGCGTCGTCGCGCTCCTGTCGAATTCGATCTCGTCGCTCATGCGTGGCCTCGTGTTCGGGTCTGCCCGTTTGCGCAGCTTGTGGGGCTTTGCCGCATTTCCTATAGACGGGGAAGATGGTCGCGCGCAGCGATCCTCCCGAACAGGACGAACGCGAATGGCCGAGATGCTCCCCCTTCAAGCCCCCACGCTTGCACACGCCGCGCTGCCGGCCGTATCGGGGCCTCGCGCCGCGATGCTGCGCAATGTCGCGCTCGCCGTCGCCGGCAGCCTGCTGATGATCGCCGCCGCCAAGATCAAGGTGCCGTTCTGGCCCGTGCCGATGACGCTGCAGACGCTGGCGGTTCTCGCCATTGGCGCGGCCTATGGCTCGCGGCTGGGCTCCGCGACGGTCGCGCTCTACATCGCCTATGGCCTCGCCGGCCTGCCTGTGTTCACCAATACGCCGCCGGTCGCGGCCGGGCTGTTCTATCTGATGGGGCCGACCGGAGGCTTCCTCGTCGGTTTCGTGCTGGCGGCATACGTTGCGGGCTGGGCGGCTTCGCGCGGAGCTTCGCTGCTGCGGCTGGCTTTGGGGCTGATCGCGGCCGATGCGCTGATCTTTGGCCTGGGCTTTGCCTGGCTGGCGCTTGGCGCGCAGATGACGGGCGGCGCGACCGGCGTCGGCTTCGCCAAGGCCTTCGCCTTCGGCGTGCAGCCCTTCCTGCTCGGCGACGCCCTCAAGCTCGCCCTGACGGGCTGCGCCGTCGCGGCCGGCTGGTCGCTGATCGAGCGTCGCGCCTGAGGTTTTCGCAGGCCTGACAGGCACGCATTCAAGACTAAAAAAGCCGGGGGAAACCCCGGCTTTTTCATGCCTCGCCGGTCAACCCGGCAAATGCGCGGCTCAGCCTGCAGGCTTGGTGTCGGTGCAGCTCTTGGGCAGTCCGAAGGGGCGCAGCGTATCGCCGCATTTGTCGCAGGCCGACAGCATGGTCGCCAGGCCGAGGATGGCGAGAAGAGACAAGGCGCGTTTCATGGTCGGTTGCGACTCCTGATTGTCGAAGCAAGCTTACAGGCGGCATTCGCCCTTCGCCATGGCTGAAATGGCGATGTCCGCGTCGCTGCCGAGAGGCTGAAAATTATGCGAGGCGCGGCAACCGGGAACCGCCAACCTCTTGAAACCAATGGTCGGAGTGGCAGGATTTGAACCTGCGACCCCTACGTCCCGAACGTAGTGCGCTACCAGACTGCGCTACACTCCGATCAACTGGTGGCCGGCTTATAGCCAGCGCCGCGCTGGTGCGCAACAGCGCGCTTGGCTTGCCGCGACGAATTCCTGCCGCCCCCCATTTCCAGCCGGCTGCCGGATTCCCGCGCCTCCCGCCGGAGCAGGTTGCACAAGGTCGCCACGCGTTCTAGAAGGCGCGGCGCATTGGGGCGTCGCCAAGTGGTAAGGCAGCGGTTTTTGATACCGCCATTCGGAGGTTCGAACCCTCCCGCCCCAGCCACGCATTCCGCCTGAACCGTAGATTTGGTCAGTCCGACATTTCTCGCGGTAGTGTCGGGGGGTGGCGGGCGAGGCCGGTCTGGCGACGCGCGACGGGCGGCTAAACCAGGGTGCTCAGCCGCTTTCTGCGTGACGGTCTGGGCCGCCCCTTTTTTCAGTTCCGCGGGAATATCGCCGAGACCGGTTCGCAGGCTTGTCGCCGCAGACAGGTTCGACAGATCGGCCGGACAACAAAATGCCCGCCACAAGCGGCGGGCTGGTTCACGTCCTGTCGCAAGCGTCAGTGAACGAGGATGCGGCTGTCCTCGCTCGCCCAGTCATGGGGCAGGGCAGCGGTCAGCCGGCTGATGGTGAGGTTGGCTGGTGCGGTGCCGTCGGCAATGGCGCGAATGATTTTTGGGGAGAGGCACGCCAGGGGCAGCAGCTTGCGGATATTGCGTTCGCCGACGCCTTCGCGAAGCGCGATCTCGTCGGTCGATGCCATCGAACGGTCGATGAGCCGGGTCATCCAACGCCTTGCCCTTGCAATCATCGCCAGGATCGCCTCGGCCGAGTCGTGATCGAGCCGGGGCTTTTGCGTGGACTGATGCGCGATGCCCTTGCGGCGGCCCTGAGGCTGCCAGGCGAAGGGAACGCTGATCGTGCTGGGCTCGCCGATATCATCGGCAGTTTTCAGCTCGATCAGGAGAGAATTGCGGTGCAGCGTGACGCGCTCGATCCGGTTTGGGATCGGAGCTGCCGCTGACACGGCAGCCTCGATCTCCGGCGCGGAGATTCGGGCAATCGAGCCGGCCCGCGCCTTGCGATATTGGATCAGCGCTTGCGAGACATAGTAGCGATAGCGCGCACCCTTCTTGCGGGAATGGCTCGGGGTCATCCGGTTGCCGGCATCGTCATGCAGGGGGCAATTCCGCTGAAAATCAACCGCCCAGCTTGAATGAATAGGTCGCGCCCAGGCCGAAGCTGACCTGGTCGCGCTGCCCGAGCACGCGGACGATGGGTGAGTGATCGGCGTCGCTCAGTAGGCGCTCATATTTGGTATAAACCGTGGTCTTCCATGTCGGTGACCATTGATAGTCGAGCGCCACGCCGACGCCGGCCGACTTGACGCCGCCCGTCGCCTTGAACGGCGTCAGCCGGCTATTGGCAAGCGCCTCGCCGGGCGAGACATCGAAGTTCCGACGCATGAAAGCTGTGTCGCCGAGCGCAAGACGCGGGCCGCCGGACAGCGTGAAGGCATCGAATTTTTCGACCCAGTCGGCCGAAAAATCCGCGACGACGCCGTGATGACCATGAAATCCCTGCCGGATCTCGACGCGCGTGCGCAAACGGTTCTGGATCGGCCAGAATTCGGCGAAGGCGCCGGCCTCGATCGTCCAGGGAACATCCCTCAAGCCGGTAAGCTTGCGATCGGTGCCGCTATAGCGGCCCGCGCGAAGGCTGGCCACCGGCCCGAAGCTGAAAACCTTGTTGTCGAAGACGGCATAGTCGAGACCGTCATCGGGAGCGCTGAAACCGGCCTCCTCGTTGGCGCGACGCCAGCTCAGCGACGGCAGGCCCGAGAAACCGGCCTTGCCGGCGCCGTCGTATTTGGGGCCGATCTGTCCCGACCCGCCCAGGGAAACGACCCAGGCGGAGGCCGGTTCAGCCGAAAGCAGCGCCGGGGCCGGCTCGGCCGCCATGGCGCCGCCAAACGCATGCACGCTTCCGATCAGGGCAAGGGCCGTCTTCGAACGCAACAACAGCGGAACTCCATCCAGCCTCATGCGCGATCCTTGGCACGATCGGCGCGATGCGCCAATGCCTCTTGCGCGAAACCGCTATTCCGAAGCAAGCCGGCCGACCTTGATGCCAAGCTTCTTGATGCGGTGCCACAGGCTCCGATCGGCGACACCGAGCAGTTGCGCGGCCTGAACCTGCTTACCGTTCGTGCGCCGGAGCGCTTCGAGGATAAAGCGCTTCTCGATGCGTCTGAGTTCGGCGTCGAGATCGGATGGCAGTGTGTCGCGCTCACGCAGGCGCGTCGTCGCCTCGAACAGGTCGCGCGGCAGATCGGGGACGTCGATGATCGGAGAGCGTGCGACGATGACCGCGCGTTCGACGCAGTTCTGCAGCTCGCGGATATTGCCGGGCCACGAATAGTTCGCCATTGCCGAGAGCGCCCCGGGCGTAAAGCCAGTCACACGCTTCCCGACGCTTTCGGCCAGAACGCCGAGGAAGTGGCCAGCGAGAATCGCGATGTCCTCGCTGCGCTCGCGCAGGGCCGGAAGCTGGATCGGGAAGACGTTGACGCGATAGAACAAGTCCTCGCGGAACTGGCCTGCGGTGACGGCCTGACGCAGGTCGCGATGCGTCGCGGCGATGATGCGGACATCCACCGTCTGGCTCTGATTGCCGCCGACCGGCTCGAAGCTGCGCTCCTGAATCGCGCGCAGAAGCTTGGCCTGGATCGCGACAGGCATGTCGCCGATCTCGTCGAGGAACAGCGTGCCGCCGTCCGCGGCGCCGAAACGGCCGATCCGGTTGGCGAGCGCGCCGGTGAACGCCCCCTTCACGTGACCGAAGAGTTCGCTCTCCAGCAGCGCTTCGGGGATCGCCGCGCAGTTTACGGCGACGAAGGGGCGCTTGCGCCTGGGGCTGTTGAAATGGATCGCCCTGGCAACGACTTCCTTGCCCGTGCCGCTCTCGCCGCTGAGCATCACGGTCGCCCGCGTCTCGCAGACCTCGGTGACCTGTTCGATCACTTTTCGGAACGGCAGGCTGCTACCGATCAGGTTCTCGAAGCTGTAGCGGCCTTCGAGCTCGCTGCGCAGACGGTCGTTGTCGCGCATCACCTCGTTGAGACGCAGCGCCCTGCCGATGGTCGCAGCGACGTCCTCGATCTCGAACGGCTTGGCGATATAGTCGAATGCACCTTCCTTGACGAGCTCGACCGCGTCTCGGACCGTAGCGAAGGCGGTGATGATCACCACCGGGATTTCCGGCCAGCGCTGGCGCACCTCGCCCATGAGCGCGCGGCCATCCATGCCCGGCAGCCGCAGGTCGGTCAGGACGAGATCGACCTGTTCCTGATCGAGAAGCGAGAGCGCCCCTTTGGCGCTGTCGGCGGCAAGGGCGCGATAGCCGAGATCCTGCAGCGCAGCCGTCAGGACGTCCGCGAGCCGGACCTCATCGTCGACGACCAGGATCGTCGGAGTCATGTCGTGCCTTCGGTGCGGACGCGGGGAAGCGTCAAGGTGAAGGCCGCGCCTTCGCCTTCGACGCTGGTGCAGCAGACCGTGCCGCCATGAGCGACAGCAACCGACTGGACCTTGGCAAGACCAAGGCCGGTGCCCTTGGTCTTGGTGGTGAAGAACGGGTTGAAGATCTGCGCGATGACCCTGGCGGGGATGCCGCCGCCATCGTCGGCGACCGTCAGGACCGCTTCGCCTCCGGTAGCGGCGAGCCTAACCGCGATGCGGCCGCCTTGCGGCATGGCGTCCATGGCGTTGAGCACCAGATTGAGGCAGGCCTGATGCAGCTGGTCGGGATCGCCCGAGATCATGACGCCCGAGACCTCTTCCACGACGTCCAGGGCGATCTCGCGTCTTGCCAGTTCGGGTGCGGCCAGGAAGCCGACCCGGTCGACCACCGAACGCAGCGGGAAGACGGTCTTGCTCGGCTCCTTGGGCTGGGCGAAATCGAGAAAGTCGCGCACCAGCGTCTCGATCCGGCGGACCTCGTCGATGACGTAACCCAGCATGCGATCTTCAGACGGGCCGAGCTTGGCGCGATTACGCACGACCTCGGTCGAAGTCTTGATGATGCCGAGCGGATTGCGGACCTCGTGGGCGATCACCATCGCCGCCTGGCCTAGCGCCGAAAGGCGATCGCGGCGGCGCAACTCCTCCTCCAGGGCGTGAACCTTCTCCAGCTGCTCGGCCATCACGTTGAAGCCCGTGGCCAGCTCGGCGATCTCGCGGCCGCCGCGCGCGGGCACGCGCTGATGGTACTCCCCGGCGGTGATCGCGCGGACGCCGCGCGTAACGGCCTGCAACGGCCGCACCAATATGCCCGACATGGCTGCCCCGACGAGGATGGAGAGGGCGCTGCCGAACAGGAATATCCCGACAAAAAGGCGCCAGCGACCGATCTGCTCGAAGAATCCCTCCCGGGCGGCCAGGCCGATGAAGGCGACCGCGACGAGATCCCCATCGACGCCGCGAAAGCCGGTATAGACGGCGCGATAGCCGCCATCATCGGCCTGCCGGTCGAAGATCGTCTCGACGCCGGCCGCGAGCTTGTCGCGGATGTCTTGCGGCACGGGCCGCGGCGGCGTCGCCCCCGGATGGGTCAGCAGGATCGGCGAAAAGCCGTTGCCGGTGTCGGCGAACAACCGGACATCCAGCGAAGTCACCACCTTGATGCCCCCGAGATAGGTATCGTCGAGCCAGGTCCCGACGAGGATATGCGCCTTGCGGCCCCGAACCTTAACAGTCTGGACGGCGCCGGCCATGATGTAGTGCTGGCCCTCGGTGGCGATCTGGAAGATGCCGCGGCGCGTCTCCACCGGCATTTTCCCGGTTATCGTGAACGGCCTGGATTCGTAGAGCTTTTCTTCATTGTCGGTGTAGATCGCGATGAGGTCGTAGCCGACCGAGGCCAGGATCGCGAGATCCTTCTCGATGATGGCGGGGTGCCTCAGTTCGTCATCCGTCGCGCTGTCGAGCCGCTGTGCGATCACGCTGGCGACGCGCTGGGCCTCCTGCGTCGCCTCGCGCACCTCGAGCTTGAAGAAGCGCGAGGTCTCGCCCAGCCATTGCTCGACATTGCTCTCGAAGGCGTTCGAGATCAGCCGCGCAGCGACATAGGCCGATGCCAGCATCGCCGGCACGCTGACGAGCAGGAAGCCGATGACGAGCCGCAACCTGAGCGTGGTCATGCGAACCCGCATCACGCTGGCCTCGCGATCACGGAGCGTGCCTCACGGGCGCCTCGTCCAGATGTCGTCATCGCAGATCAACCCGCCCATGACGCAGCCCTTCACCGATAGCGTCGTCTTCGACCGCAACTCAAGCGTCGTCTTGTAGCTACGTCCATCCTCGGGATTGTAGCCCTCGCCGCTCAGGGTCGCAGCCCCCTGATCGGGCCTGAAGCCCGAGAGCACGCGCAGGCCCATCAGGGAGCGGTTGCGCAAAGCCGGATCGGGATTCGACTTGTCGGCGCGCGGCTCCTTCAGCCAGACGATCGCGCCGCACAGGGCCGGGCCGCAGCGTGCGATCTCGATCTCCGATTCGCCGTCGGAATCGCGCCAGCGCCCGATGATGTCGGAGATCGGGTCGGCGCGCACCGGCCCGACGATCGCGGCAAACGCGAGCGAGGCGGCCAAAAGCATGCGAAGGGTCATCTCACTCTTTCTCCTGCGAGCCGAGCGCCACGACGCCGGCGACGATCAGGGCGATGCCGCAGGCGCGCGTCAGGTCGATGCGCTCCCCCAGAACCGCCCAGGCGAGCAATGGCACCGTGACATAGGCCAGCCCCGTCATCGGAAAGGCGCGGCTGAGCGGCATCATGCGCAGGATCGCCATCCAGACGACGAAGGTCCCGGCATAGCCGAGCGCGGCGAGCCAGACGCCGGGCAGGGTCAGCGCGCGGGCGATCATGCCCAAGCCGAAATCGAGATCGCCGAGCTGATCGGCGCCCCATTTGAAGGCGAGCTGCGTGAAGGTGTCGAGCGCGATGAAGGCGCCCCAGACCGCGAGCGTCCGCCAGGGAAAGGCCTTCTGCGCAATTTGGATCTGGCTCATGCGGCGCTCCGCTCTTGTGCGGCGCGATACGCCCTGAGCTCGGGATCCAGACGATCGAAAGCGAGCAGCGGGCTGATCGATTTCAGCGCCCAGTTGAAAACCGGCTGGCGGTGTCGGAAGAAGATCGCCGACGGCACGAGCCGGCTGCCGAAGCGCAATTTCGAGGCATAGGCCGTCTGCCCGCTCTGCAGCTGCGCGATGCCGTTGGCGAGACAGAAGCGGACATTGGCCATCCAGCTGACGGCGTAGAGATTGTGCTCGCGCGCCAGCGGGTAGCGCATGCCCAGAAACTTGTCGATCAAGCGACCGGGCTCGATCAGCAGCAGGTTGAAGGCGGCGAGCGTATCGCCGACCCAGTAGAGCGCGAACACGGCGGCATCGCCGAGCGCCTGCGAGACCGCGGCGAAATAGCCCGGCGGCAGCACCTCGAGATCGCCATAGTCGAGGCCGCTCTGCGCCCGCGTCGATTCGTAGAGCGCCGCGATCTCGTCCTCGATGCCGGCGATCGAGCAGCACATCTCGATGCGAACGTCCTTCGCTTTGGCGAGCTTGCGACGGATATCCTTGCGCGTCGCCGGCGACAGCGACGACAGATAGTCGGCCTCGTTGGCGAACGGCAGGTCGAGCACCGCGACCGGCAGGCTGCCGAGCCTTGCGAAACCATCCCCGGCCAGGCTTTCGCCAAAAGCCTGCGCGTCCGACGGCGACAGATCCTTCCAGGCGACGAGATGAGCACCGACGGCGCGCCCGCGTTCGGCCAGCGTCGCGCGCATGATGTCGAAGGTCGCGCGCCGCTCCGGCACGGAGAGACGCGGCGCGAAGCCGAGATGGCAGCGTTCGGCATAGGGCGAGCCGATGCAAAGCACCTTCAGCACCGCGAGGCCGGGCAGGCGCCGGGCGAGCTGCTCAGCGACGGCGCGCAGCCTGCCCTGCAGCGGCGTGTCGAGCCGGTAGTCCAGCTGGAAGAACGGCGCGACCGCGACCATGCCGGCCTCGTCCGCGACGCAGGCCGCGCCGATCCTGACGCCGATTCCGCTGGCGGCTGCCATTGCCTCGCAGGCGGCGTAATAGGCGTGGCTTTCGGCGTCGTCGGCGAAGCAGGCGTCCCAGCCGCGCGGCTCGATGTCGACGATGCTGGCGGCGACGATGCCGCGCAGCCCGGTCATTCGGCCGCGACGGCGTAGACGGTGCCGTTCTCCCGGGCGCCTGCCGCGAGCCGCCGCGCCAGCCCGAGCGAGCGGTCGATGACGACGTCGCGCTGCCGGTCGATGGTGACGAGATGGTAGCTGTCGTCGAGCACGACGGTGTCGACGAGGCCGCCGAGGCCGCGCTGGATATGGATCGCGTTGGAGAGACCCGCGACATCGTCGTGACGGGCATGGACGATCAGGGCGGGCTGCATGATTGCGCCCATGTTGCGCTTCACCTCGGCGATCAGCCGCCACATCTCGCGCAGCGCGCCCGACGGGGTGCCCAACAGGCCAGCCTCGGCGCTTTCGCCGCGCCCCATCGCGTGCACGATCATGGCGCGGATGCGCTCGTCCTTGATGCCGAAAGGATGGCGCTCGACGAAACGAAAGCGCCGGCCGATCGGCGTGTCGATCAGGAGCTTGAGCAGGAAGGAATACCAGGGGATCGACCAGCCATCATACCAGAGCGTGGGCGCATAGAGCGCCAAACCCTGGACATCTGCCGGACGCCTGCCGGCGATGTGCATCGCCATGACCGCGCCCATCGAGAGGCCGCCGACGATGACCGTGTCGCAATGGGTCCGGAGCTGGTCGAGCGCCGTCTCGACGCTTGCCGCCCAGTCCATCCAGGTCGTGGCTAGCAGATCGTCTTCGCTGCCGCAATGGCCGGCGAGCTGCGGGCAATGCACGGTATGGCCGGCGCGGTGCAACGCCCTGGCGACGAGGCGCAGCTCAACCGGCGTACCGCCGAGGCCGTGAATCAACAGGAACCCGGTCCGGTCACCGGAGAATCGAAGGCTGTGATCGGCGGGCGGCACGGGCGTTCCTCAGGTGGTGCGGGCGACGACGACAACGCCCAGCGTGATCAGGAGCGCACCCAGCCATTGCCGGCGGCCGACCGGCTCCTTGAGGAAGAGGGTGCTGGCGAGTGTCACGCCCAGAAAATTCAGGCTGGCGATGGGAAACGCGACGGAGAGCGGGACTTCAGCCAGGATGCGCAGCCAAACGAATATCTCGACGACATAGATCATGACGCCGCCGGCAATCCAGGCCGAGCCGAACAGGGCTTTCGCCATGTCGCGCATCCGCGCCTCGGGCAGAGCGTCGGCGCCGCGCTTCAGGCAGATCTGGCCGCCGACGTCGCAAAGGACGGACACCGCGAACCACAATGCAAGCGACGGGCTCATCTCAGAACCTTCTCGAAGCATTCGAGCAGGGCCGCGTTGACCCGTGCGTTCACGGCGAGATCGTCGGGGGTTGGCGAGGGTCGGTCCGGATGGTCGAAATAGGCCAGCGTCGCCCGCAGCGGATCGGAGAAGACAGCCGACGAATAGTCGCCGCAAACGTCGATGCCGACGATCTCGCAACCGGCCGCCAGCCGCTCGACCGCACTGAGCAGACGTGGGAGCGGCATGTCGCCCTGGTCCCAGTTGGTCGTGGCGTCAGCCCGATCCAGCACGTCCTTGTCGATGGTGATCCAGATCGCTTTGGTGGGCAGCCCGTCGATCAACTCGTCGAGAAAATCGTCCCAGCGCTCATCGGCGAGGTTGCGCCAGTGCAGATGGCCGCCTTCCTGCCGGTGGCAGGCGCCGTCGCGATAGCGGCCCCAGATCCGCGAGGGCGCGTGCCGCCAGGGATAGAGTTCGATGCGTCCCTCCGACAGGGCCGGCAGATTGGCGAATTGCAACTCGGGCCGGACGAGGTCGTCGCTGCACGGCCCAAGCGTCACGACGCGCCGGACATGGGGCAGTTCAAGCGCCCGGTTGACCCAGGCGCCGCAGTTGAAGGTCGGCGGGAAGCGCACCCAGTCCGGGTGGTTGTCGAAATGGATGACGCTGACATCGCGGTCGAGACCGGCGAGCAGGCCGGCCGTGACGTGGTGGAAGTCGCCGGAGCCATAGAAGGTCACGCAGGGTTCGTCGTCGGGCGCCGCGTTTTCGCGCAGACGCCCGACGAAGATGTCCATGGCCTTGCGGGTCGCGAGGATCCGCAGGGAGGACGCAAGATCAGTGGCATCGATGCGGGCGGCGGCTCCCGCATCGATGCGCCGGCGCAGCGGCTCCTGAGCCGCGACGCTGCCGTCGAGATCGATCACGCGCAGATGCACCATCGATCTCCCGGGCAATCAGGCTTTGGCGACGCGGGTGAACAGCTGGTCAAGCAGCGTGATCGCCAAGTCGATCTCGGCATGGCTCATGGTCAGGGCCGGTGCGAGCGTGATGACGTTCTTGTGGTAGCCGCCGATGTCGAGCACGAGGCCATAACGCTTTCCGCCCACCACGAGATCGGCCTTCATGCCTTCGTCGCACATCAGATCGACGAGGCGCTTGGACGGCGTGTAGCTGTCATGGGGCTCACAGATCTCGATGCGCAGGGCCATGCCGAGCCCGTCGACGTCGCCGACGATGGCGTGGCGGCGCTTCAGCTCCTCCAGCCCTTCCAGGAAATAGGCACCCTTCTCCATCACCATGGTCTCGTAGTCGTCCTCGGCCATCATCTTCATGGCCTCCAGTGCGACGGCGGTGCCCAGCGGATTGGCGTTGAAAGTCGAATGCGTCGAGCCCGGCGGGAAGATCGTCGGATTGATCAGCTTTTCCTTGGCCCAGACGCCAGACAGCGGGTTCAACCCGTTGGTCACGGCCTTGCCGAAGACGATGATGTCGGGCGTGACGCCGAAATGCTCGATCGACCAGAGTTTCCCGGTCCGGTAGAAGCCCATCTGGATCTCGTCGACCACCATCAGGATGCCGTGGTCGTCGAGTACTTTCTTCAGCCCGATGAAGAAGTTCTTCGGCGGGATGACGTAGCCGCCGGTGCCCTGCAGCGGCTCGACATAGAAGGCGGCATATTCCGCCTGACCCGTCTTGGGATCCCAGACGCCGTTGTATTCGCTCTCGAAGAGACGGGCGAACTGCTGCACGCAATGCTCGCCATACTCCTCCTTGCTCATGCCCTTGGGGCCCCGGAAATGGTAGGGGAAGGGAATGAAATGGGCGCGCTCGCCGAAATGGCCGAAGCGGCGGCGATACCGGTATGACGAGGTGATCGCGGACGCGCCCAGCGTGCGGCCGTGATAGCCGCCCTCGAAGGCGAACATCAGGCTCTTGCCGTTACTGGCGTTGCGCACGAGCTTGAGCGAATCCTCGACGGCCTGGGCGCCGCCGACATTGAAGTGGACGCGGCCCTTCTCGCCGAACTTGGCTTCGGCATCCTGCGCGATGAGCGCGGCGAGTTCGATCTTCTCGCGATGCAGATACTGGCTGGCGACCTGCGGCAGCGTGTCGATCTGGCGCTTGAGCGCGTTGTTCAGGCGGCGGTTGGCGTAGCCGAAATTGACGGCCGAGTACCACATCTGCAGGTCGAGGAAGCGGTTGCCCTCGTCGTCGAACATGAACGAGCCTTCGCAGCCCGAGAAGATCTTCGGGAACTGCGTGTAGTGGACCGTGTCGCCATGGGAGCAATACTGCGCTTCGAGCGCGAGCAGGCGGGCCTGTTCGTCCTTGTGGCTCGATTGGGGCTTCGCCGCGATCTCGGCCCGCGGGGCCCGGGCCGACAGAACGAGGGTGGTGCCGTCATCCATTGATCATGTCCTTGGTCTCGAGACGCGTCGCGACGGGGACACCCGCGCGAAGCAGATCCTCCAGAAGGCTCACGGCCTCGGAGAAATCGGTGAAAGGCTGATGAGGCAGGCCGTTGTCGCGGCAATGTGCGATCAGGCCCGCCTTGGCGAAGACGCGGTCGGCCTGCGCGGCGACGCAATGGTCGGATTTGCCATCACCGACCAGCAGGGTCAGAGGGCGATGCAGGCTGCTTGCGACGGCGCATTTGCAGGTGCCGCTCGCGCAGTCGCCGCTTGCGGCGGCGTGGGGCGAGGACAGCAGCCAGCGGTCGCCACCCACCGGTTCGAGGTGGTTGGCGACGATCGGCAGGTGACCGAGGCCGACCCGCTTGAGCACCTGCCTGATCGTCAGGTCGAGGCCGTCCGAGACGACGGTGAGCGGAACGTCGTAGCGCGCGCAGAGACGCACGAAGGACAGGAAGCCCCAATCGATCTCGATGCCGGCGATAAAGGCTTCGAGATCGTCAGGCGTGACGCGCAGCAACTCGACCTGACGCCGCATGCATTCGCTCGACCCGATGCGGCCGGCAATCCAGTCTTGCTCGATTTCCTGCCATTCAGGCAGCGCGAACCGTTCGAGAATCTGGTCGGTGGTATCGCGGCGCGTGATCGTGCCGTCGAAGTCGACGATAGCCTGCCATTCCATTCCAGAAGCCCGATCCGCCATTGTCACGGAAGCACGGATGGCAAGGCACGTGCCAGCAGACAACGTATTGAAAAATCTCGCTATTTCTGAATTCTACCCTCCTGCGTGGCACAATTTCCTGAAGGTTCCATCAAAATTTGGAGGTCGTTTGTCGAGGGTTGACCGGTCCTGCGCCTGCGCGCGAGGCGTTCACCAATGAAGCAGCAAGACCCGAATTTCGCGGTTATCGGCAGGATAGACCCCTGCCGGCCCGTATTTCCGGCCATTTCGGCCGAATTTCTGATAGCGCCCCGGCGCAGGACCCATGCCCGCCCCGATCTGGCACGGTTCCTGCGATTTCCGCTTCGCCGCGCGGCTCGCGCGGCTGGCCCGGAACACAGTCGATGTATCGCCTCCTTCAAGCCGTGCTTTCGCAGCTCGTCTCTCGCGGCGCGCTCGACGTGACGATGCCGGATGGCCGCAGTTTCTGGTGCGGGGACGGCGCGGGAGAGCCCGTTTCGATCCGTTTCACCGATCGAAGAGCGGTCCTGGCGTTCCTTCTCGATCCCGAGATGAAACTCGGCGAGCTGTTCATGGACGGCCGCCTCGTCGTCCAGCGAGGAACGATCCACGGCTTCCTCGCGCTCATCCTGGCCGGCGCTCGCGATCAGGCTCCCAGCTGGTGGGAGGGGGCGCTCGACTGGTGTCGCTATCTGTTGCGCCACCTCACCACGCTCAATACGCGCAGCCGCTCACGCGACAACGTCGCCCATCACTATGATCTCGACGACCGGCTATATGCGCTCTTCCTGGATCAGGACTGGCAATATTCCTGCGCCTATTTCGAGACACCCGACCAAGGCCTCGACGCAGCGCAGCTTGCAAAGAAGCGCCATATCGCCGCCAAGCTCGTCATCGAGCCGCGGCATCGCGTCCTTGATATCGGCAGCGGCTGGGGCGGCATGTGCCTCTACCTCACCGAGATCGCCCGGGCGCATGAAACACTTGGCGTGACGCTCTCCAGGGAGCAACTCGACGTCGCCAACCGCAGGGCTCAGGCTGCCGGCGCCCAAGACCGCGCGCGCTTCGCCCTGCAGGATTACCGCGACGTGACGGGCGTGTTCGACCGCATCGTCTCGGTTGGCATGTTCGAGCATATCGGCCCGCGCTTCTTCTCCGTGTTCTTCGAGACCTGCCGGCGCCTGCTGCACGAGGACGGTGTGATGCTGCTCCACACGATCGGCTGCTCGGACGGCCCCAACCACCCCAACCCCTGGCTCAACCGTTATATTTTTCCGGGCGGCTACCTGCCGGCCCTGTCGGAGATTCTCCCGGCGGCTGAGAAGGCCGGCCTGATCGTCACCGATATCGAAGTGCTGCGGCTTCATTATGCGAAAACGCTGCAGGCCTGGCGCGAGCGTTTCATGGCGCGCCGGGCAGAGGCTGCAGCACTGTATGACGAACGCTTCTGCCGGATGTGGGAGTTCTATCTGGCGATGAGCCAGGCTGCGTTCGAGCATCAGGACGTTGTCGTCTTCCAGCTCCAGATCGTGCGCAGGCAGGATGCCGTACCGCTTACGCGCGACTACCTGCAGCGCGAAGAGGAGCGGCTGCGCGAGGCCGAATCGCGTGGGGAAAGGGTCGTCGCACCACCGTTTCGCGCCTCACAGTCGGAGATGGCGCCGTAGCCCCATTGCGCCCGGCTGTCGGCTGCATTCGTAGAATGCGCCGGATTATGCGACGGAATGCTCATGCGTGTCCTCCTGGTCGAAGACAATCGAGAGCTGGCGGAATGGCTGGGGCGGCTGCTCCGGAAGAGCCGCTACATCGTCGATGCGGTTCATGACGGCGCTGATGCCGATGCCGTGCTGACGACGCAGAACTATGATCTCGTGATCCTCGACATGGCCTTGCCGGAGATGGGTGGGCTCGACGTGCTCAAGCGCTTCCGTGCCCGCAAGGGGCTGACGCCGGTCATCATCCTGACGGCCAACGACGCGATCACAAGCCGCATCGCCGGGCTCGACGCCGGCGCCGACGACTATCTCGTCAAGCCCTTCGACCCCCTGGAACTGGAAGCGCGCATGCGCGCCCAACTGCGGCGGCGACAGAGCGAAAAATCGCTGACCATCGCGTTTGGAGAGCTTGCACTCGAAACAAGCCAGCGCCTGTTTCATCTCGCGGGCGAACCGCTTTCTCTGACCCAACGCGAGTACGCGATGCTGGAATCGCTCATGCTGGCCAATGGGCGGATCGTCTCAAAGGTCGCGCTGACCGAGACAGTGTTCGGCTTTGAGGAGGACGCGAGCAGCAACGCGATCGAGATCCACATCCATCGGCTGCGGAAGAAGCTCGAAGGCAGCGCTGTCGGCATCGGGACGTTGCGCGGGCTGGGTTATGCGTTGAGGAAGCTCGATGGCTAGAAGCCTGCGCCTGGAATTGCTCGGCTGGGTGTTGCTGCCTCTGGCGGGCGTCGTCGGGTTCAACGCCTGGACGACCCGCACCAACGCCATGGCGACGGCGGATCTCATCACGGACAGGACGCTGCTGGCGGCGGCGCGCGTCATCGCCGAACAGGTGAAGGAGACCGATGGCAGCGTCGAGGCGCTGATCCCGCCTTCCGCACTCGAGATGTTCGCCTCGCCGGATCGCGACCGCGTGATTTACCGGGTGATGTCGCCGGCCGGCGAACTCATCGCCGGTTTTCCCGACGTGGCGATCCCTCCCCAGCCGCCGCGCGACCTTCAGCCCGTGTTCTTCGCGGATGTCTTCCGGACCGAAGAGATCCGGGCTGTGGCGATCGCCCAGCCGGTTGTCTCCAGGACCGCCGGCGGCAACGCGCTTGTCGTCATCGCCACGACCCTGCGGGGCCGCGACCGGCTCGTCGCCGGCCTCTGGTACGCCTCGCTGCGCGATCAGGCTCTTCTGGTCGGCATCGCGGCCATTCTCGCCTTGCTGGGGCTTCAGCGCGGACTCGCCCCACTGCTCGCCTTGCGCAAGGAACTGCGGGACCGCGAGCCCGGCTCTCTCCAACCGATCGAGCCGGGCCGACTCCAGAGCGAACTTCGCCCGCTGATCGAGGCGTTGAATCACGCTTTCGACCGCGTCCACGCCTACATCGCCCTGCAGCGGCGCTTCGTGGCGAACGCCTCGCATCAGATGCGGACGCCGCTGGCGGTGCTGAAGACGCAATCGACGGTCGGGCTTCGCGAAGCTGGGAGCGGGCCGAAAGACGAATCCCTCCGTGCGATCGACCGTGGCTTGGATGCGGTCAGCCGGCTAGTCAACCAGTTGCTGACGCTGGCGCGGGCCGAGCCCGGCGGCGATGCCCTGCGGAAGGAGGCGGTCGATTTCGGCGCCCTGACGCGCGCGGCCCTGGAGGGGCTGTCGCCACTCGCCTTTGAGCGCGACATCGACCTCGTCTTCGATGATGGGGGCGCGGCGGTGTTGATGAGCGGTCATGCCACCCTGCTGCGCGAGATGGTGACGAATCTCGTCGACAACGCGCTGCGCTACACGCCACGCGGCGGCTCGATCTGGGTTGCGCTTGCGAAAGAGGACGGCGGGTCTCGGCTCGTCGTCGAGGACAACGGGCCCGGCATCCCCAACGATGAAATGGAAAAGGTGTTCGAGCGCTTCTACCGCTTGCCCGGCAGCCCCGCCGACGGCACGGGGCTCGGCCTGCCGATCGTCCGCGAGATCGTAGCCGCCCATGGCGGCAGGATCACGCTGTCCAGGCGGGTCGGCGGCACCGGCCTGCGCGTCGACGTCAGGCTGGATGGTGCTGCCGTCGAATGACTGCCGACCAGACGCGAAAGCCCGCCACGTCGCGTGGCGGGCTTCGGCAGACGACAATAGTCGCCTATTGGGCGTCGTGCAGCGGAGCAGGGCGCCATTTGGCCAGGCTGCTTTCGAGCCGCGTCATCAGGAATTCGGCCAGGAGCGCGACGACCATGATGATGACGATGGCCGCATACATGCCAGCCGAGTCGAACGAGCCCTTCGCGATGTTGATCAGCAGGCCGATGCCATAGCGCGCACCGACGAACTCTCCGACGATCGCGCCGACGATGGCGAAGCCGAAGCTGACGTGCAGAGACGCGAAGATCCAGCTCATCGCCGAAGGCACGACCACGGATCGGGTCAGCTGCCAGTTCTTCGCGCCCAGGATCTGCGCATTGGCGATCAGGTTGCGGTCGGCCTCGCGCACGCCCTGGAAGGCGTTGGCGAAGACGACGAAGAACACCATCACGAACGACAGGGCGACTTTCGAGGCGAGGCCCAGTCCGAAGATCATGATGAAGATCGGCGCCAGCACGACGCGCGGGATCGAGTTGATCACCTTGATGTAGATCGAGAAGATGTCCGCCAGCATGCGGTTGCGCCCGAGCGCGATGCCGACGACGATCCCGGCGACCGAGCCGGTGACGAAGCCGATCAGCGATTCCTCCATCGTGACCCAGAGATGGAACCACAAGGGGCCTTCCGAGGTGCCTTCTGTCGTCCATTCGACGAGGCGCTCCCAGATCGCAAGCGGGCTCGAGAAGAAGAACGGGTCGATCACCTCGGTACGCGAAGCCAGCTCCCAACCGCCGAGGAAGGCGAGCAGGATGGCCCAGCGCCAGAACAGGACCATGTGCTTGCGATGGCGGTTGGCGCGGGCGGCGGCGGCCTCGATCTCCGCGTCCGAGGTTCCGGCGCGAAAGACGGCCGGTGATATGATGGCTGTGTCGGTCATGTCCGCCTCCTCACGCTGCGCGGGCTTCGTCGCGGGCGGCGCCGCGCGTGACTTCGTCGCGCAGGTCGTCCCAGATGGTCTTGGACAGGGCGATGAAATCGTCCTGATAGCGGATGTCGGCGACGACGCGCGGGCGCGGCAGCTCGACCGGATAGACCGACTTCACCGTCGCCGGTCCCGAGGTCAGCACATAGACCTTGTCGGCGAGCGCGATCGCCTCTTCGAGATCATGCGTGACGAAGACGACGGAGGCCTTGGCCTCCGACCAGAGATCGAGCAGCACGTCGTGCATCAGCACGCGGGTCTGGACGTCGAGCGCCGAGAAGGGCTCGTCCATCAGCAGGATCTGCGGCTCGTTGATGAAGGTCTGCGCCAGCGAGACGCGCTTGCGCATGCCACCCGAAAGCTGGTGGGGATATTTGGTCTCGTGACCGGTGAGATGGACGCGGGCGAGCCATGTCTTGGCCCTGGCATACGCCTCTTCGCGCGGCATGCCGCGGAAGAGCGGACCGGCCACGACATTGTCGATGACGTTGCGCCAGGGGAACAGCGCGTCGGTCTGGAAGGCGAAGCCGATGCGCGGGTCGATGCCGTCGACGGGGCCGCCGAACAGGCGGACCTCACCGCTCGAAGGACGGGCGAGGCCGGTGACGAGGTTCAGCGTCGTCGACTTGCCGCAGCCGGTAGGGCCGACGACGGCGACGAACTCGCCCCGCGCCACACTCATGTTGAAGTCGCGGATGGCCGTCATCGACTTGCCGTCTGGCGTGATGAACCGGCGGCTGACATTGATCAGCTCGATCGCAGGCGTTTCCTGAGCGTCCGATACGGACATGGCTCCTCCTTCGCCGGAGTGCCGGCGTTTGCTGGTTTCACAGATTGAGGAAGGCGGGGAGCAGGCGACGACCCCGGGGCCGCCGCCCGGGATTCACTGGCTCGGCTTGGCGTTCTTCACGAACTCTGTCGTGTAGGTCTTCGACAGGTCGATCTGCTTGCCCTTGATGTTCTTCGAGAAGCCGGAGAGGACGGCGAGCACCGTCTCGGGGCCGCCCTGGGGCATCACGCCGTCATTGGTGAACATCGCCTTGCCGTCGGCCAAGGCCTTGATATAGCTGTCCTTGTTGCCGGCGTAGTAATCCTTCGGCATCTTGTCCGCGATCTCGGCGGCGCTGTGGGTGTCGATGTATTTCAGCGTCTTGACGAAGGCGTTGGCGAGCTTCTGGACCAGCGGCTTGTTCTTCTCGACCCAGGCCGTCTGCATGTAGAGCGAGGCGGCCGGATAGGTCCCGCCCAGCGCTTCCTTGGTCTTCTCGACCGTGCGCATGTCGACGAGGATGCGGGCCTCGCCGGTGGCGAGCAGGCGCGAGATCGTCGGTTCCGTGGTCATGCCGGCCTGGATCTTGTCCTGCTGCATGGCCGCGATGAAAGTCGTGCCGGCGCCAACCGGGAGCGTGGTGTAATCGGCCGGCTTCACGCCCTGCTTCAGCATCAGATACTGGCTGAGGAAGTTGGTCGAGGAACCCAGCCCGGTGACGCCGAGGTTCTTGCCCTTGAGGTCGGCCATCGACTTTACGTCGGGATATTTCGACGAGACGAGTTCGACCTCGCCCGGAGCCTGGCTGAACTGGACCACGGACATGACGTATTTGCCCTTGGCCTGCAGGTCGACGCAGTGGTCGTAGAAGCCTACGACGGCCTGGACGGCGCCGGCCAGCATTTCATTCTCGGCATCGACGCCGGCTGCCTCGTTCAGGAGCTCGACCTCGAGACCCTCGTCCTTGAAATAGCCGAGGCTTTCGGTGAGCTTGGCGGGAAGGTAGATCTGCTTCTCGTAGCCGCCGACCATGATGGTGACCTTGTCGGCGGCCAAAGCCGAGCCGGCCGCTGCGAGAAGCGCGGCGAAAGCGATGGATGTGCTGAGAATGCGAGCGCGCATTGGCGTCTCTCCTTGACGTGACGTTTCCCGAGGCGCGTCATTTCTGCCTTATCTGGCGGATTGCATGACGTGCGAACGGGGCAGCGATAGCCCTCCAACCTTTCGCGAAACTTTCAGCGACGGGAGGGAGTACGGCAGGCGGCGCGCATGACGACATGACTCGCAGATCGTTCTCTCACACTGGCCGTTCCAGAACGGAATGTCCGCTCCGGGGCAGGGAGCCAGGTTCGGCAATTGTGATGGGTTTCGGATGCCGGCCCCGTGCGGCGGGTTTGGACCGGGCTGAGGGCCGGCGTCGTAAAGCCTCCAGTGGAGGAAGCCGCGGCCCCGGGGCCGTACGCTATGGGGATTTCGCGGCGCGGCGTGGTCTGCGGGATCGTGCGATGCGCAGGTCGGCGGGCGCGGCGGCTCGCCGCGCGGGACATCAATGCGCCGCCATGGTCCGCCGACAGCGTCAAATCTCATTGAAGCGCGGCCAGGCGACTATCGATCGTTCCCGCCCAGCCATGGCTGAAACCGTGGGCTGCCATAGGGATAATAGTCGGTCAGCGTGAGGTTCTCGTAGGGCAGGGCGTCGAGATGGACCGTGCCCATGAACGGTTTCGGCGGCTCCACCAGCAGGATCGTCTTCGCAAAGCCGCTGTCGTCGAAGCCCCGGCGAAAATGCGCGCGTGACTTGATCGCGATCACGTCGAATTCATCAGGGTCGAGGCCGAGCTCCCAGAGTTCGGACGGCTCCATGATCTGGACGAGAAACGGGCTGAGCACCAGCATATTGCCCTTGCCGAAGCTGACGCAGAGCCATTCATTGCCCTTGCCGCGCGCGGTCGTGGCCGCGCTGATGTCACGTATGGCACCAGTGATACGCACTGCCTCTCCAGCCGATTCGTCGAACAGGCCGCCGATCTCGGCATCGAACGCGTCGCCTGGTTTCGCGCCGGCCGCCAGCACCGAGCGTATTGCGTCGGGCGAGGCGATGGTCGCGATCAGGGTGCGTTCGAGCTTTTGCGCTACTATCTCCCGCAATAGCCAGGTCGCGTAGCCGGAGCGGTCGCTGTAGTCGGCGAGCACGACGGGCGACTTGCCGGCCGCCACCGCTTCGCGGGCAAGAGCGACGCCCTGCTGCATGGAGTGGATCTGAACCGTGTTGAGCAGGGCCTCGCGCCGCCGCCAGATCCATTCGGCCATGTCGCGGATCACGCGTTCGGCGAGTTTCGGGTCGCCATTGGTCAGGACCTGCAGGCCCATGCCGGCATCGGGCACGTCCGACCAGGGAAAGCCGAAGAAGACGTTGACGAAGACATCCGGCTCGCGCGCCTCCCAGATCAGCGCGCGCTGGATCAGGTCGGACCAGGGCGAGGCGCCGGTCCACATCACCACCGTCGGTGCGATGATCGGGATCCGCAGCGACCGATGCACCGGCTTGAAGCTGCCGCGGATCGCCCTGACCAGCATCCGCGCGGCGCGCTCGCCCTGCAGATGCATGTCGTAATGGGGGAAATACTTGACGCAGAAGGCCATGTCGGCCTGCGCGAGGAAGGCCTCGTCCTCGTTGCCGTGCGGATCGAAAGTCGACGAGATGAAGACACCCCGGCCCACGACCTCGCGGACGCGCCTTGCGATATCGGCCTCGGGGCGCGGCACGCCGCGCACGGCGAGTGCGCCGTGCAGCGCCAGATAGACGCCGTCGAGCCCGGCTTGAGCCTTTAGCTCCGCGATGATGATGCCGAGGAAATGCTCGTAGGCATCCTGTGTGATCCAGCCGGAGCCGGTTCCGGTTTTCGGCCAAAGCGGCGAGGTGATGCCGATCAGCTCGACATCGTCATATTCGCGCGCAACCTGCACGAAGCCGCCCATATAGCCCTTCGGGTCGGTCGCGAGCAGCGCCTCGCCGCCCGCCGGCGAGCCCGGATAGATGAAATCCTCCCGCGTCGTGTCGTTGGGGAGGAAGGTGACGGTCTCGTGGGCGAACTGGAGGACGGCGATCCGCATCGGCTGGTGCTTCAGGCCGGCTTGACGTCGTAGAATTGCGGGAAGCCGATCCGCATGCCGGTCAGTCCGCGAAAGGCCGTCTTCTCGTAGTAAGCGCCGAGCGGGATATAGGGCACATCGGAGAAGAACTGCTTCTGGATCTCGGCGCAGATCGCCTTCTGCGCGGCGATGTCCTTGGCGGCAAACCAATCGGTTCGCAGTTCTTCCAGGCGCGGCGATTTAGGCCAGCCGAACCAGGCCTGTTCGCCATTGCCGCGAATGCCGAGCTGGCTTGCGGGATCGAAGTTGTTGGTCCCGTTGAGATAGGTGAAGAAGATGTTCCAGCCGCCCTTGTCGATCGGCTGCTTGCTGGCGCGGCGCTGCACGACCGTGCCCCAGTCGCTCGAGATCATGTCGACGTTGACGCCGCTTTTCTGCAGCACGTCGGCGGCCACCTGCGCCAGCGCGTGGGTCGAAGGGTAGTCGGTCGGGTCGAGCAGCACGACGCGCTCGCCCTTGTAGCCGGCCGCCGCGAGCTCGCGCTTGACCGCCGCGAAGTCGCGCTTGCCGACGAGAACCTCGGTTCCGACTGTGGTCGCCATAGGCGTGTCCGGGCTGAATACGCCGACATGGTCCTTCCACAGGGAGCGCTCGTCGCCTGCGACCGCCGTCATGAAGTCGGTCTGGTCGATCGCACCGAGCAGCGCCCGCCGGATCGCCGGATTGTCGAAGGGCGGGATGAGCGAGTTGAAGCGCAGGCAGCCGATGCCGCCCGCAGGGTCGAGCCCTTCGACCTTGACGCCGGCCTTGCTCTTCAGAATGGCCTGGAGATCGGGCGTCGGGTTCTGCCACCAGTCGACCTCGCCTGCGCCAAGCGCATTGGCGGCCGTCGACGGGTCGGGAATGATGCGCCATTCGACACGGTCGAAGAAGACGTTCTTGGGACCGGCGGTGAAGCTGGCCGAGCCGTCCGGGCGTGGAACGTAGCCGGCGAATTTCTCGTAGACGGTCAGTGCGCCGGGGACCCGCTCGCTGACCTTGAAGCGGAACGGGCCGCTGCCGATCATCTCCGTGACCTGCTTGTTGGGGTCGGTCACCGCGAAGCGTTCCGGCATGATGCAGGGCATCGAGGTTCCGGTCTTGCCGAGCGCTGCCGGCAGCAGCGGGAACGGCCGCTTCAGGCGGAATTTCACGACACGGTCGGATTCGGCGGAGAGTTCGTCGGTCGCCTCCATCAGCGCGCGGCCGAAGGCGTCGCGGGCGGCGAAACGGCGCACGCTGGGCACGACATCCTGAGCCCGCACCGGCTCGCCGTCGTGGAAGCGCAGGCCTTCCCGCAGGGTCAGCCGCCAGGTCTTGCCGTCATCCTCGATGGTATGGCCGGCGACCATCTGCGGTTCGAAATTATAGTCGGCGGTCTGCCCGTAGAGCGTATCGAAGACGAGATAGCCGTGGTTGCGAGTCACCGTCGCCGTCGTCCAGACCGGATCGACGATCGCGACATCCGACTCGGGGATGAATTTCAGCACCTTGGCCGGCTGCGCAATACTGGGCCTTGCAAGCGCTGAGACGGCCGCGCCGGCAGCGGCGCCCAGAAATGTACGACGCTTCATGCCTGTAACCTTCTGTTGGTGCAGATGGAGTGGTTGCGCCGCAGCGATGTCGGTCAGTCGATCCTAGAGTGCCGGAAATGGCGCGCGCAAGCCGAAGCGCGAGACGAAGCCGATTTGAACGACCGTCGTCTGCGCAAATGTTGGTCGCATGCATGCCGAGCATCGCTGCTGATACGGCGTCCGTTCGCGCAAGCACTCGACCTCTCGCCCGGTTGGCTATATCCATTCGTATCGAGCGAACCGCAATCCAACAAGGACGAGAACCGTGATGATCCGTCGACGCGTACTGGCTCTTGCCGCCGCAGTCCTCGTTGGGCTTGCGCCTGCGACCGGCTCCGCGCAGGCGCAGCCGAGGGACCTCGTGATCTTCGCCGCCGCCAGCCTGAAGAACGCGCTCGACGAAACCGCCGCCGCCTGGGTCAGGGAGACCGGCAAGCCAGCGCCCAAAATCTCCTATGCGGCGAGCAACGTGCTGGCCAAGCAACTCGAACAGGGCGCGCCGGCCGACCTCTTTCTCTCGGCCGATCTCGACTGGATGGACTATGCGGCGGGCAAGGGCCTGATCAGGCCGGAAACCCGCGTCACGCTGCTCGCCAATCGGATCGCGCTGATCGCGCCGTCGGATTCGACTGCGACCGTCGCGCTCGCGGCCGGCGTCGATCTCTCCGTCGCGCTCGGCCAGGGCCGTCTCGCCATCGGCAATGTCGATTCCGTGCCGGCCGGCAAATACGGCAAGGCGGCGCTGGAGAAGCTCGGCGGCTGGGACAAGATCAAGGACAAGATCGCGCAGGCCGACAATGTCCGCGCCGCGCTGCTTCTGGTCTCGCGCGGCGAGGCGCCGCTCGGCATCGTCTACACGACGGATGCCGCCGCCGATCCGAAGGTCAAGGTCGTCGCGACCTTCCCCGAGGATTCGCATCCGCCGATCCTCTACCCCGTGGCGGTGACGAAGGATTCCGGCAATGCCGATGCGCAGGGCTTCCTGAGCTATCTGCGCGGCGCAGGTTCCAAGGCCGCGTTCGAGAAGCAGGGCTTCACCGTCCTGAACAAACCCGCGAACGCGTCCTGATCCGTTCGTGAGCGGCTGGCTTTCGCCCGAGGAGTGGACGGCGGTCCGGCTCAGCCTGATCGTCGCGACGACGGCCATGCTGGCGAGCCTGCCGCTTGGGCTCGCCGTCGCCTTCGTGCTGGCGCGCGGGCGGTTCTGGGGCAAGTCGGCGCTGGATGCGCTCGTCCATCTGCCGCTGATCATGCCGCCGGTCGTTACCGGCTATCTGCTCCTGATCGGCTTTGGCCGGCGCGGGCCGATCGGCCAATGGCTCTATGACTGGTTCGGCATCGTCCTGTCATTCCGCTGGACCGGGGCGGTGCTGGCCAGCGCCGTGATGGGTTTCCCGCTGATGGTGCGCGCGATCAGGCTCTCGATCGAGGCGGTCGACCGCAAGCTCGAGGACGCGGCCGGCACGCTCGGCGCTAGCCCTGCCTGGGTGTTTCTGGTGGTGACGCTGCCGCTCTGCCTGCCGGGCATTCTCGTCGGCATGATCTTGTGCTTCGCCAAGGCGATGGGCGAGTTCGGCGCGACGATCACCTTCGTCTCCAACATCCCCGGCGAGACGCAGACCCTGCCTTCGGCGATCTACACTTTCACGCAGGTGCCCAATGGCGACGCCGGCGCGATGCGGCTCACGCTGATCTCGATCGCGATCTCGGTTGCGGCCCTGCTCGTCTCGGAGTGGATGGCGCGGCTCGTCGGCCGCCGGATCGCCGTCGAATGAGCCCGCTCATAGAGGTCGCGGTCAGGCATCGGCTCGGCGCGTTCCAGCTTGACGCCGCGTTTGCGTCGGAGGGGCGGCTGACGGCGCTGTTTGGGCGCTCCGGCTCCGGCAAGACCTCGCTCGTCAACATCATCGCCGGGCTGATCGCGCCCGAAAGCGGACGCGTCGTGATCGACGGCGAGGTGCTGCTCGACACGCAGGCCGGCATCTTCCTGCCCAGGCATCGCCGCCGCATCGGCTACGTCTTTCAGGAGGCGCGGCTCTTCCCGCATCTGAGCGTGCGCCAGAACCTGCTGTTCGGGCGCTGGTTCTCGCCGCGAAAGGCCGCCGCCAGCAGCGATCTCGACGGCGTGCTCGGGCTTCTCGGCATCGCCCATCTGCTGGAGCGTCGGCCGGGCGCGCTGTCTGGCGGCGAAAAACAGCGCGTCGCGATCGGCCGGGCCTTGCTGGCCAATCCGCGCCTTCTGCTGATGGACGAGCCGCTCGCCTCGCTGGACGAAGGCCGCAAGGCCGAAATCCTGCCCTATATCGAGCGGCTGCGCGACGAGATCGGCGTCCCCGTGATCTATGTCTCGCATTCGGTCGCCGAGGTGGCGCGGCTGGCGACCACTCTGGTGACCGTCGATCAGGGCCGCGTCACGGCCTGCGGGCCGACCGCACAGGTGATGTCGCGGCTCGATGTCGCCGGCTTCTCCGCCGCAGCCGAGGCGGGTTCCATCCTCGAGGCGCGGATCACCGGTCACGACGAGGCCTATGGCCTGACCATGCTGGAGACGCGGGCCGGACCGTTGCAGGTTGCGCGGATCGCGATGTCGCCCGGGGCGAACGTCCGGGTGCGCGTTCTTGCACGCGACGTGCTGATCAGCCTGACGCGGCCGGTCGGCGTCAGCGCGCTCAACATCCTGCCGAGCATGATCGTCGAGATCGGACAACGCCATTCGGGAGGCGTCGTCGAAGTGCTGATCGATTGCGGCGGAGAAAATTTACTCGCTCGCCTGACCGCCAAATCCATTGATGCGCTGGCGCTTGCGCCCGGCAGCGCCGTCCATGCCGTGGTGAAGAGCGTGTCGATCGACGCATCGTGACGGCGTGAACCAGTTGGCATCGCGGACGATGCCACGGATGAAAAAACGTTTAGAATGAGAGGCGTGTAAAGGACATCGCCATGGCTTCACCATCCGCGCAAAGGCGTGCCGCCCTGATCAGCGTTAGGATCGATCTGGCGCCGACCGGGAGGCTCGGGCCGGGCAAGGTCGATCTGCTCGAAGCGATCGAGGACACCGGCTCGATCTCGGGCGCGGGCCGCGCAATGAAGATGTCCTACCGCCGGGCCTGGCTCCTGGTCGACGAACTCAACCGGATGTTCCGGCAGCCGCTGGTCGAGGCCTCGCCCGGCGGGGCCAATGGTGGCGGCGCGCATCTGACCGCGCTTGGACGCGAGGTCGTGGCCCATTACCGCGCCATCGAGAGCAAGGCGCTGAAGGCGGCCTCGCTCCATATCGAGGCGCTGCAGGGTGTGGCGGCGGAGCCGACACCGGGCTCCTGAGCAGGACCGCCACTTTGGTCTTCCAGAGCACCGGCTTCTGGCTTCGCTATTCTCAAATGAATACAGCGTAGCGTTCCGCCCGAAGACGTCTGGGCCACCTGCGTTCGGCGTCGGTCGATTACTGCTCCGACACGACCAGTCTCAGCGATCCGTCGAAACTCGGCTGGCGGCGCAGCCGCGCATGCCTGGCGTCCCAGCCGCCATCGGCGAGATCGCGGCGAAGATGGTCGACATAGACTGCGGCGGTATCCGCGCTGACGAAGCTCCAGGCTGAACACGCGGCGCGGGCGCCGGCGTCCAGCAACATGTCCGGCCGGCGGTAATAAGCCTCGTTGAAGCCGTCCCGGCACGCCAAGGGAATGGCGACGGGGAGAATGCGCGCGTTGCCGCCAAGCAGTGTGCCGATGTGGCTCAGGCCCGGATAGCGGCGGGCCTCGGTCGAGAGAACCTCCGGCGCATAGTCGTTCAGCCAGAAATCCTGCACGAGATCGGGATCGCAGCTCATGACGACGACCGGCCCCCGCGTGACGCGCCGCATCTCGGCAAGCCCGCTGTCGAGATTCTTCCACTGATGCACCGTGAAGGTGGCCATGCTCGCGTCGAAATGACCGTCCGGGAAGGGCAGTTTTTCGGCGACGGCGTCGATGGCGATGGAGAGGTGGGCCGGGCGTTGCGCGCGCATCGAGGCTGATGGCTCGACCGCCGTGACCTCGCGGTCCCCGGGCTCGTAGGAGCCTGCTCCCGCGCCGACGTTCAAAACCGTCCGCGCCGTGCCGAGAGCCTGCTGGATCTGGGCCGCTATCGCCGGCTCGGGCTGGCGGTAGGAGGTATAGGCCRCGCCGATGACGCCGTAATTGGCGTCGCCCGCGCTGCCGTCGGCCTGTCTCGTGGTCATGTCGATCTCCTGACGCGATGGGGCGTGCTGACGGCTGCGATCCCTCCATACGGAGCGGTCGCCGGTCTGACCGGCAATCGTCGTCGGGAGCGATGGCTGGCGCCTGGGAGCGCTTAGCATCTGGTGGACGAACTGACCAACGCCGTTGACAAACCAGGCAGAGCATCGAATTATTCCATTATAGCGGAATTCGAGCGCCCGATGCCAACCCACAACCGTTCCCACGGACGCGCCGTGCCAGAGCCGATCGTCGCGGCGGCATGAACTATCGCTGGAACTGGTCGATCCTGCTGCAGGAGCCCTATACGGAGTGGCTCTGGAGCGGGCTGCAATGGACGGTTGCGATCAGCCTCGTGAGCTGGGCGATCGCGCTCTCGGTCGGCCTCGTCGTCGGCGTGGTGCGCAGCCTGCCGAGCGGCATCCTGCGGATCATTGCCGGCGCCTATATCGACGTCTTCCGCAACATCCCGCCGCTGGTCCAGCTCTTCCTCTGGTTCTTCGTCCTGCCCGAGATCGTGCCGGAGACGTTCGGCCTCTGGCTGAAACGAGACATGCCCTCTCCCGAATTCGTCACGGCCGTGGTCGCGATCGGGCTGTTCGCCGGCTCGCGCGTCGCCGAGCAGGTCCGCGCCGGCATCGAGTCGGTCGGCGCGCATCTGATGCCGGCGGCGCTCGCGACGGGGCTTCGGCCGATGCAGGCGTTCCGGCTGGTGGTTGTGCCGCTGGGCCTGCGCGCTATCGTCGGGCCGCTGACCTCGGAGTTCCTGGTCACGGTCAAAATGTCGTCGCTCAGCCTGACGATCGGCATTCTCGAACTGACGGCGCAGAGCCGGCATATCGAGAACTACACCTTTCAGGGGCTGGAGGCCTTCACGGTCGCGACCATCGGCTATCTCGTCATCGGGCTTTGCGTCACCGGGCTGATGCGCCTGATCGACGACAGGCTCGGTGGCGCGGCCTTGCGAAAGGCGTCGTCGTGAGCGATTTCGACTGGGGCGTCATCGCAAGGTCGTGGAGCTTCCTCGCCGGGGGCATGGCGCTCAGCGCGCTGCTCGTACTGGTCGCGACGATCGGTGGGCTCGTCATCGGGTTTGGCCTGGCGCTGATGCGGCTGTCCTCGAATCCGCTGATCTCGGGGCCGGCGACGGGTTACGTGACGGTGATGCGCTCGCTGCCGCTCGTGCTGGTGCTGTTCTGGTTCTATTTTCTGGTGCCGCTGGCGATCGGCCGGCCGATCGGCTCGCTGGCCTCGGCGCTGATCGCCTTCGTGATGTTCGAGGCGGCGTTCTATTGCGAGATCATCCGCGCCGGCATCGGCAATGTCCGCAGCGGCCAGACCGAGGCGGGGCTCGCCACCGGCCTGACGCGCGCGCAGGTGATGCGCCACATCGTCATGCCGCAGGCGCTGAAGGCGATGACGCCGCTGGTGCTGAACCAGATCATCATCGTCTTCCAGGACACCTCGCTGGTCTATGTCGTGGCGCTGCACGACTTCCTGACGACGGCGAGCATCGTGGCGGCCCGCGATGGCCGGCCGACCGAGATGTATACGCTCGTCGCCGTGGTCTACCTGATCATCTGCCTGACATCGAGCAAGGCGCTGGACTACTACCGGAAGGGCCGCGCGGCATGATCGTTCTCGAAGGCGTGCACAAATCCTATGGCAAGCAGAAGATCCTGCGTGGCTGCTCGGCTAGCGTGAAGCTTGGCGAGGTCGTGGTGGTCTGCGGCCCCTCGGGCTCGGGCAAGAGCACGCTGATCAAATGCGTCAACGGCCTCGTGCCGTTCGAGCAGGGCACGATCACGGTCGACGGTGTCTCGGTCTCGGACAAGAAGACCGACCTGCCGGCGCTGCGCTCGCGGATCGGCATGGTGTTCCAGAATTTCGAGCTCTATCCGCACATGACCGCGCTGGAGAATGTCAGCCTCGCGCAGATCCATGTGCTGAAGCGCTCGAAGGCGGAGGCCGATGCGCGCTCGCAGGCGCTGCTGACGCGGGTCGGGCTTGCCGACAAGCTCGCGAGCCGGCCGAGCCAGCTCTCGGGCGGCCAGCAGCAGCGCGTCTCGATCGCGCGTGCGCTGGCGATGGACCCCAAGGCGATGCTGTTCGACGAGCCGACCTCGGCGCTCGACCCCGAGATGATCAACGAGGTGCTGGAAGTCATGCAGGCGCTGGCGCTGGAGGGCATGACCATGATGGTGGTGACGCATGAGATGGGCTTCGCCCAGCGCGTTGCAGACCGCGTGCTGTTCATGGATGGCGGCGAAATCCTGGAGGACACGCCCAAGGCGCAGTTCTTCACCGCGCCTGCGACGGAGCGCGCCAAGCAGTTCCTGACCAAGGTCCTGACGCACTAGGCCGCAGTCATGACCGAACCAGCCGCCCCCCTCATCGGCCCGATCATCCAGCGCCAGCGCAAGGCGCGAGGACTGACGCTGCAGCAACTGGCGGCGTTGTCGGGCGTCTCCAAATCGATGCTGTCGCAGATCGAGCGCGGGCAGGCCAACCCGACCTTTGCCGTGTTGTGGAGCCTGACGCAGGGGCTGAAGCTCGATTTTGCGGCGCTGCTGCAGGGCGGTCAGGCGGTGCCGAGCGATACTACCATCGAGATCGTCCCCTCCGAGCATACGCCGGAGATCCGCAGCGCCGACGGCTCCTGCCAGTTGCGCATCCTCAGCCCGCCGAGCCTTGCCGGCATGACCGAATGGTACGACGTCGAGATCGCCGGTGGCGGCAGGCTCGACAGCGCCCCGCACGCGCCGGGCGCCTGCGAGCACTTCACCGCGCTGTCGGGCCAGTTCCTGATCACGAGTGGCGTCTCGACCTATCCGGTCAAGGCCGGCGAGACGGCGCGCTACCCCGTCGACGTGCCCCATTCCATCGCCAACGCCTCGAACCGGCCGGCACGTGGCCTGATGGTGCTGCTATACGGAAAAAATGCGGCAGGGCAGGGGAGGTCGGCTTGACTCATTTCCGCTATAGCGGATTATCGTGGTCGATCGGGACGCACTCGCTTCCCGGAGCATTCAGGCTCGTATCCGTTCGTTTCGACCGTCCGATTTCCCGGGATCGAGCAAAGGCCTTGGCTTCATGCGCGTAAGCATTCTTGGCGCCGGCGGCGCGGCCTATGGCGCCGCGGCCCAGCTCTTCGCCTGCGGGCACGATCCGATGCTGTGGTCGCCCTCGGGCCAGAGCACGCTGGAATTGGCAGCCGGCGCGCCCTTGCGCGCGACGACGGCGATCGAGGCGAGCTTTCATCCCCGTATCGCGTCTAGCGCCGAAGAGGCCGTGACCAATGCCGACGTGGTCATGCTGGTGATGCCCGGCAACGCCCACAAGATGGCTCTGGAAGCGACGGCCCGGCACCTGCGGGAGGGCCAGCCGGTCATCATCAGCTCGCACGCCTCGTTTGGGGCACTTTATCTTTCGAAGCTGCTGGCGGCGCGGGGCGTGCGCGCGCCGATCATCGCCTGGGGCACGACGCTGACGACCGGCCGCAAGCAGACGCCGACGCAGGTCAATGTTGGTTCGCTGCGATCGAAGATCGACATGGCGAGCGTGCCCGAAAGCGGGCTCGAAGATGGGCATGCGCTCTGCACGGCCCTGTTCGGCGATCGCTTCGTCAAGCGCGACGGGCTGCTCGCGATCGCGCTGAGCAACCTCAATCCGCAAAACCATCTCGCGATCGCGCTGTTCAACCTGACCCGGATGGAGCGCGGCGAAAGCTGGGGGCAGGCCGAATACGTCACGACCGCCGTCGGACGCGTCATGGAGGCGCTCGATGCCGAGCGGCTGGCGATCGCGGACGCCTTCGGGCTATCGGTCCGCACGATCAGGGAGCATTATGCCTTCTCCTATCATCTGCCGGTCGCCAGTATCGCCGAGATGAACGCCGACCTGCACGCCCAGGGCCGCGGTGGTTTCGGTCCGACCACGCTGGAGAGCCGCTATGTGCTCGAAGACGCGCCATTCGGGATGTTTCCGACGGTTCTGCTCGGGAGACTCGTCGGCCGTCCGGCCACGCTCCACGATGCCGGCCTGACCATGCTTTCGGGCGCCTATGGCCGTGATTTTGCAGATGATAACGATCTGCTGCCCACGCTGGATTTCGCTGAGATGACGCGCGAGGAGCTGCAGAAGCGGGCGCGCCTGGGATTTTGACAAAGCCGTTTTTCACGGACGGAACGACGACCTCGACGATCACGATAAACGGGAGATGACCATGCGACTGAACCTTGTCACCGTCACGGGCGCGCTGTTCGCGTTCGGTCTGGCGGCTTCCGCGCAGGCGCAGGAGGTCGATGCGATCGTCAAGAAGCTGCGCGACACCAAGACGATCACCATGGGCATCCGCGAGACGCTCTACCCCTATGGCTTCATCGACAACGACAAGAAGCCCGCCGGCTATTCGGTCGAGTTCTGCCAGCGCATCATCGAGGAGATCAAGGCCGAGCTGAAGCTGCCGGAGATCCAGGTCAAATACGTTCCGGTCAACATCCAGAACCGCCAGGCGCTTGTCGCCAACGGCACCGTCGATCTCGAATGCGGCGGCACCGTCAACACCTTCGGCCGCAACAAGCAGGTCGATTTCTCCTCGGTATCCTATGTCTCGACCAGCCAGCTTTTGGTGCTCAAGAACTCCGGCATCACGAAATACGAGGACCTCAACAACAAGATCGTCGCCGTCGCGACCGGCGGCAGCAGCGAGCCGGATCTGAAGAAGCTGATCGCCGAGAAGAAGCTCAACATCCGCATCCAGAATGTCGACGACCACGCCGCTGCGCTGATCTCGGTCGAGACCCGCCGCGCCGACGCCTATTTCAGCGACAATGGCGCGTTCTACAGCCTGATCCGGCAGTCGAAGAACCCCGATGCGCTGACCATCGTCGGCGAGGAATACGGCTATGCGCCGCAGGGCTTCATGGTGCCCAAGCTCAACCCGACGATCCTGTGGATCGTCAACCACGCCATGGGCAAGATGTTCAAGTCCGGCGAGGCCGAAGCGCTGTTCGACAAATGGTTCGGGCCATTCGGCGTCAAGGTCGGGCCACGCCTGCGCGGCGCCTGGGCGACGCAGTCCTACGCGGAGTGAGCAGGGCGGCCGGTCTGGGGTAGGGCGGTGGCTTGATCAGCGACGCGCCCTATCCGAGCTCGAGGCTGGTCACGCCGTACAGTTCGGGCGCGAGCGGGATCGGCGCGCCCTGATACATGCGCGTCGTCTCGAAGCCGGGCTGGAGACCGCAGGCCATGAGATAATCCATGAAGCTTTGCCGCGCGGCGGGAACGTCGAGATAGACTTCGCCGTCGACGGTCGAGGCCAGACGCCTGACAAGCGCGGCCGCGGTTGCGTCGTCCAGAGCGGATAGACCGCCGATCTTCCAACCGGCGCGGCATGTCCGGATGACGCCGTAGCCTGTGACGGAGCCGTGCGAGATCGCGACGCAGGCGCGATGCGGCGGCGTCAGCCAGCGCGTCAGAAAGGTATCGCGGGCCGCCGGGAAACTCCTGCGATCGAACGCCATGATCGCGGGCATGAGATCGGGTGTGATGCCGGCAACCTTGGGGCCGTCGGTTGGCTTGCCCGAGAAGACGCCGCCGAAGCGGATGGTCCGGTAGGCCGGCGCAAAGCCTTTCCGACGATAATTGTCGAACTGCTCGTCGACGCCGTCGAGCCCGATGGTGCGCCCGGCAAGCCGCGCCATGCCGGCATCCCAGACGGCCTTGCCATGGCCCTGGCCACGCATGTCCGCGCGGCTGATATAGAGCCCGATGAAGCCGTAGGTTGCGCCATAGGCGACAGCAGAGATGCCGGCGACCATCTCGCCACCGACGAAGGCGCCGATAAACCCGTCTGGGTCGGTGGCATGGAATGCGGCTGCGTCATCGAGCCCGGGATTCCAGCCCTCGCCGGCCGCCCGGTCGATAAGCTGTGCGACTTCGGTCAGGTCGAGCCGGCGAACGATGCGACCGGTCATCGTGTACGGAGCGGTTGCGAGATGGGGATCGTCATGGGTCCATCCTAGCGTTCCAGGACCCGCATTGCCCAGGCGTCGCGTCAGCCGGCAGGCTGGCGAAGCCTGCCGCCCTGCATGATCGCGAAGCAGACGAGGCCGGAGCAGGCGCAGAGCAGGAAGCCGATGTCGAAACGCCCGGTCAGAGTCAGCAGCACGGCGAAAAGGGATGGCGCTATGACATAGCCGAGGAAGATGATAAGGGTCGCGCCGGCCGAGGCTTCCCTGACCAGATGGGCGGGACAGGCGCGCGCGACCTCCGAAAGCTGGACGCCGTTCCAGCTGGAGACGCAGATCCCGGCGACCGCCGCCAGCGCGCAGACGGAGAGATACGACCATCCCGGCCCGACGAAGGCCATGGTCAGCGATGTCAGGCCCGACGCCAGGCCGATCAGGCCAAGGAGCCGCCGCGGCGAACCGAAGCGGTCGGCCAGCCAGCCGAGCAGGATGCGCCCGACGACGCTCGTCGCCTGCATGATGGCGAAGGCGACGCCGGCCGCCTTGAGGTCATAACCCAGCACCGAGACGGCGAAGGTCATCAGATAGGCAAACCAGATGCCCTGGCCGACCGCGAGGCAGGCCCCTGCCGCCGCAAGCCTGAACAGGGAGGCCGACGCCGTCAGCGCTGAAAGCGGCGTCAGCAGATTGGCCGGCGAGATAAAGGTCCGCACCGTCAGCGACTGGTCGCGCGCGCGTCCGGCGTCGAGGCCCGCGCGCATGGGCTGCACTGCGAGGATCACCACGAGGACGAACGCGCCCGCGACCAGAAGCGAAACACGCCAGCCGAAATTCTGGACGATCGGGGGCAGCAGGAGCCCGGCGATGATGCCGCCCACCGGCACTCCGGCCTGCTTGATCGAGAAGATCATCGCACGCCGGCGCGGCGGCGCGGTCCGGTGCAGGACATCGTTGCCCGCCGGCGAGGACGGGCCGTAGCCCAGCCCGATCAGGAGAGAGGCCATCGCGGCGGTCGCCGAGAAGGGCGGCAGAAGCAGCGTCAGCCCGAGGATGCCGAAAACGAGACCCGTCTGCAGGGCCCGCACCGAACCCAGCCGGCGCAGAAAGGGCGCGCCGAGTGCAAGAAACAGGATCGAGCCCAGCGTGTTCAGGCTTGCGAGATAGCCAACGACCGCATCCGACCAGCCGCGTTCGGCTGCGAGCGCCGGCGCGAGGGTCGGCGGAATGCGGGACAGGAAAGCCGTCGCCATCTGCACGGCGACCATCGTCGCCAGTGCCAGCAGCCATGACGGTTCCCTGTCGACCAGCTTGCCGTCCGGCTGCGCATTCATGCAGCCTGCTCGCGCCAGCGCAGGCAGGCGACGCCGTGTCCGTTCTCGAACTCGACGGGCGGGTCCGTCATCGCGCAGGCATCGATGGCGAGCGGGCAGCGCGTGCGGAAGCGGCAGCCCGAGGGCACGTTGGCGGGATCTGGCGGCTCGCCCTGCAGCGTGAAGTTCTCGGTGACGCGCGGCCCGCCGATGCGCGGCGCGGCTGCGAGCAGGGAGCGCGTATAGGGATGGCGCGGCGCGCGAAAGACTTCTGCCGTCCCGCCGATCTCGACGATCCGGCCGAGATACATCACGATCACCCGGTCGCAGATCGAGCGGACGACCGCGAGATCATGGCT
The DNA here is from genome assembly GCF_056405115.1 of Allobosea sp. P2_A10. Lineage (NCBI taxonomy): Bacteria > Pseudomonadati > Pseudomonadota > Alphaproteobacteria > Hyphomicrobiales > Alloboseaceae > Allobosea > Allobosea sp. P2_A10. Next base: position 110,532 of record NZ_JBFUCS010000015.1, read on the forward strand.
GATGAAGAGATAAGTGAGGCCGAATTCCTCGCGCAGCTCGCGAAACAGCGCGAGCACGGTCGCCTGCACGGAGACGTCGAGGCCCGAGGTCGGCTCGTCGAAGATGATCAGTTTCGGCCCCAACACGAGAATGCGGGCGAGGCCGACGCGGCGCTGCTGGCCGCCGCTGATCTCGTGCGGATAGAGGTCGAGATGGGCGTTGGGCAGCCCGACGGCCTTGACGATCGCCTGCACCCGTTCTTCGCGTTCGGCGCGCGACCAGTCGGTGTGGATGATCAGCGGCTCGTGCAGCGAACGCCGCAGGGTCCAGCGCGGATCGAGCGAGGCGCCGGGATCCTGATAGACGTATTGCAGCCGCGCCCTGACGTCCGGCGCGCGCTTCTGGCCCGCCGCGGCGATGCGCTCGCCCTGCATCCGGACCTCGCCGCTGCTCGGCTGATGGATGCCCATCAGCGTCTTGCCGAGCGTGGACTTGCCACAGCCGGACTCGCCGACGATGCCGAGCACCTCGCCCTGGGCCACGCAGAAGCTGACATCGTCGAGCGCGCGCAGGCTGCCGACGCGCCGGTTCAGGAAGCCGCGCACCGGGAAATGGCGCGCCAGTCCCTCGACTTCGAGCAAGGCGGGGGCGGGGCCTTCAGACATGGAGCGCGGCAGCCTTCGCGGCGACGGGGTGATGGCAGGCGACGAGATGGCCGGTGTCGCTTTCCAGCAAGGCGGGACGCGTCTCCCGGCAGATGTCGGTGACGCCCGGGCAGCGCGGGTTGAAGCGGCAGCCCGGCGGCGGCGTCAGCGGGCTCGGTACGGCGCCTGGAATGCCGACGGCGTGGCGGCCCTCTTCCGGCAGGCTTTGCAGCAGCATGCGGGTGTAGGGGTGGCGCGGGTGCGTGAAGAAGGCCTCGCGCGGCGCGATCTCGGCGGTCTGCCCTGCATACATCACGACGACGCGGTCGCAGATTTCCCAGGCTGCGCCGAGATCATGGGTGGTGAACAGCACGGAGACGCCGCGCTCGACAGCCAGACGACGCAGCAGCCCGAGGATCTGGGCCTGGACGGTGACGTCGAGCGCCGTCGTCGGCTCGTCTGCGATGATCAGGCGCGGCTGCGGCAGCAACGCCATCGCGATCATCACGCGCTGGCGCTGGCCGCCCGACAATTCATGCGGATATTTCTCGAGGATGCGCCGGGGCTGCGGCAATTGCACGGTGTCGAGCATGGCGAGCACGGCGTCGTCATCGGCCTGCCGCTCGATCCGCGAGCGCCAGCCGAAGCGCGACGGCGCGGCGCGGGGAGCCTTCCAGCGCATCAGATCGGCGATCTGCGAGCCGACCCGAAACAGCGGATTGAAGCTCGCGAACGGATCCTGGGGAACGAAGGTCACGACGCGCCCGCGCAGGGCCTGCGCCGCCTTTTCGTCGCGCAGCATGTCGACGCCATCGAGCCGGATATGGCCGCTGCCGATCTGCGTCAGGCGTTCGGGCAGGGTGCCGAGGATCGCGCGCGCCAGCGTGGTCTTGCCGCAGCCGGATTCGCCGACGAGGCCGACGATCTCGCCTGGCCTGACCGCAAGCTCGATCTGGTCGAGCACGCGCGCCGGGCCGCTCTCGGTGCGGAAGCTCAGCGACAGTTTCTGGATGTCGAGCAGGGTCCGCATCGGCTCAGACGCTGCGCCGCGTGCGCGGATCGAGGATGTCGCGCAGGCCGTCGCCGAAGAGATTGAAGCCGAGCACGGTCAGGAAGATCGCGATGCCCGGCGCAAGCGCATACCACCAGGCTTCGGGCAGATATTCGCGGCTCTCGGCGATCATGCGGCCCCATTCCGGCGTCGGCGGCGGCGCGCCCAGTCCGAGGAAGCCGAGCGTCGCGGCGGTCAGGATCGTCGCGCCCATGCCGATCGACGTCCGCACGATGATCGGCGAGGCGATATTGGGCAGGATGTGAAGCACGATGACGCGCCAGGGCGAAGCGCCCAGCGCCACGGCGGATTCGACGAAGACCTCGTTTCGCATCGAGCGGGTCTCGGCATAGACGAGCCGCGCCCAGAACGGCCAGTAGGTCAGCGACAGCGCCAGGATGACGTTCTGGATCGAGGGGCCGAGCGTCTGCGCGATGGCGATGGCCAGCACGATCTGCGGCACCGCAAGGAAGATCTCGGCGACGCGCATCAGGGCGTCGCTGATCCAGTTCTGATAATAGCCCGCGACGAGGCCGATCGGCACGCCGATCAGCAGCGCCGAGCCCACCGCGATGCCGGCCAGCATCAGGGTGATGCGCGCGCCGTAGAGCAGGCGGCTGAAGATGTCGCTGCCCATCCGGTCGGTGCCAAACAGCGCGGTCGCCGTCGGGCCCTGCAGACGCCGCTCGATGTGGAAATCGTTGACGTCGCCGGGATAGGGCGCAAGCCATGGCGCGAAGATCGCCGCGATCACGAGCAGGCCGAGCAGGCAGGCGCCAAGCAGCGCCGCCCTGTCGCGCGCGAAACGCCTGAGCAGCGCGCCCATCACCTCGCTCCGCGCGGATCGAGCGTCGCCTGCAGCAGATCGACCATCAGGTTGATCAGGACAAACAGCGCGCCGGTGCAGAGCGTGAAGCCCATCACGGCGTTGTAGTCGGATTGCAGGATGGAGCGCACCGCGTAGGCGCCCAGCCCCGGCCAGTCGAACACGGTCTCGACCACGACCGCGCCGGCGAGCAGGATGCCGAAGATCAGGCCGAGCTGCGTCACCGTCGCGGTCATCGCCATGCGCAGCACGTATTTCCAGACGATCACCCGGCGCGGAAAGCCCATTGCCGTCTGGTAGGCGACGGAGGGCGAGTTGATCACGCCGATGACGCCGTTTCGGGTGAAGCGCACCACCGTCGCGGCCGCCGGCAGGGCCAATGTGATCGCGGGAAGCACCATGTGGCGAAGTGCGTCGGCCAGCATCTCACGGTCGCCCTCGATCAGGGCGTCGACCACCATGAGATTGGTGACGGGGGCCGGCGGAAAGCCCTCGATGCGCCCCGAAAGCGGCAGCCAGCCCAGCTTCATCGAGAACAGGAACTGGAGCTGCATGGCAAACCAGAACGAGGCGACGGCCAGCCCGGAGACGGTGACGACGCGCAGGATGTGGTCGAGCCACGAATTGCGGTTGAGGCCGCAGAGCACGCCGAGCGGAATCCCGATCAGCGCCGCGATCAGCACGGCGACGATGGTGAGCTCCAGCGTCGCCGGCAGGCGCGCGGCGAGGTCATGGATGATCGGCTGCTGCGTGAACATGCTGACGCCGAAATTGCCGCGCGCGACATCGACGACATAGCGCCCGAACTGCACCGGCAGCGGCTTGTCGAAGCCGAAGCGTTCGCGGACCTGCTGCAGCTGCGCGGCCGTGGCGTTCTCGCCGGCCGCGAGCAGCGCCGGGTCGATCGGCACCACGCGCGACAGCACGAAGACGATGGCGAGCAGGCCGAGCATGGTCGGCACGAACCAGATCAGGCGGTTCGCAACCAGCGACAGCCAGTTCATGCCCTCGTCTCCGCTTGCGGCATGCGGTTCATCCCCGCTTCAGCGAAGCCCAGCGGATGTCCTGCCCGTTGCTGACGGGCGAGAAGCGGATGCCCTCCACCTTGTTAGAATAGGGGCCGTACCATTTGGTGTTGTAGACGAAGATGCCGGCGGCATCGTCGTTCACCATCTGCGTCATCTCCTCATAGAGCTTCTTTCGCTCGTCCTGGCTGCCCGAGACCAGCGCCCGGTCGAGCCGTTTGTCGAATTCGGGGTTCGAGTAATACGAGAAGGTTCGGGTGCCGTGGTAACGCGTGCCGTAGAGCTCGCCGACCCAGTTGTTGGGGTCGACGTAATAGGTGCTCTTCCACAGCGGGATGATGTCGGCCTGCGTCTGGGCGCTGCGCATGCGCCCCGACACCACCGACCAGGGCGAAACGTCGACGATGACCTCGACGCCGATCTGGCGCAGCGTGTTCTGGAACAGGGTCGCAGCCTGCTCGGATTCGCTGAAGCCGGCGAGCGCATTGATCGTGATCGGCCGCAGCGGCTCGGTGACCTTCTTCAGCTCCTCGCGGGCCATGTCGAGATTGTAGCTGTAGCCCTTCAGGCCGGCAGGGGTGCCCCAGATCGGGTTCGGGTTCGGGCCGGGATTGCGCGAGACCGAGCCCTTCATGATGTTGGCGATGAAGCCGTCATAGTCGAAGGCGTAGGCCAGCGCCTTGCGGAAATGGACGTTGTTCATCAGCGGCTTGCTTGTGTTCAGCGCGAGGATGAAGACGCGCAGCGACTCTTCCTCGATGATCTGGACATTGGGCGACTGGCGCAGCCGCTGGATCTGGTCGTAGGGCAGGTAGCCATCCGCACCCTGATAGTCGCCCCGGATCAGGCCGAGCACGCGGGTGTTGGTCTCGAGCACGGTGCGGAATTCGAGATCGTCGAAGGGCTGGCCGGTCCAGCCGGCGAAGTGCTCGGGAAAGCGCCGCGCTGTCCAGCCCACGGCCGGGTCGTGCCGGCGCAAGGCGTAGGAGCCGCTGCCGGCCTCGTTGCGCGCAAGCCAGGTCTCGCCCCAGTCGCCGTCTTTCTCGTTGGCCTTCACCATCGCGCTGTTGACGACGAGGATATCGGGGACGGTGGTCAGGAAAATCGCCGAGGGCTGGGTCAGGTTGAAGACGACGGTGTGGGCGTCGGGCGCCGTGGTCGAGCCGGGCTTGATCGAATCGAGATAGAGGCTGGCAGGCCCCTTCTTCAGCGCGATGATGCGCTCGATCGAATAGATCACATCCGCCGAGGTCAGCGGCTTGCCGTCGTGGAATTTGGCGTCGCGGCGAAGCTTGAAGGTGTAGACCTTGCCGTCCTCGGAAACGGTGTGGCTCTCGGCAAGCCAGGGGATCATCTTGGGCGGATTGTCGACCCAGCGATACAGCCCGTCATAGAGGTTGAAGCGCGTCGCGGCGCGGGCGGTGTCGAAGATCGTGTGCGGGTCGAGATTGTCGTAAGGGGAATTGTTGGCATAGACGAACTTGCCGCCGGCCTGCGCCGATGCGCGTTGCCAGCCGACAGTGGAGAGGGCGGCGGACCCAAGGACCGTCTTCAGAGCGTCTCTGCGTGTCGTGGTCATGCCGTCCTCCTCTGTTTTGTGGGCTCAGGGACTGCCCGTGACGGACAGCACCTGGCCGGTGATGAAGTCAGCGTAGTCGGACGCCAGGAACATCACGGCATGCGCGATGTCCTGCGGTGTGCCCGGTCGACGGCGCGCCGTTCCCGCGATCATGCTCGCCTGTCGCTCCGGTGAATAGGAGTTCCATTGCCGCTCATAGTCGGGGCTGGTGCGCTGGAAGCCCGGCGCGACCGCGTTGACCGTGATGCCGAAGGGGCCGAGCTCCTGCCCGAGCTGGCGTGCGAGGCCGATCTCGCCGGCCTTGGCCGAGGCGTAGGCCTGGATGCCGGTGAGCGAGGTGCGAAGCCCCGCGCCGCTGGCGATCAGCACGATCCGGCCCTTGCCCCGCGCCTTCATGCCGGGCGCGACCGCCTGGGCTGCGAGGAAGGCGCCGGTGAGGTTGACGTCGAGCACCGCGCGCCACTCGGCCTCGTCGACCTCTTCCAGCGGCTTGGCGCTCTGGCCGAGCACGCCGCCGGCGACATAGACCAGGACATCGGGCGCGCGCCCCGAGATAGCCTCGCTCTCGGCGACCCAGGCCCGGACCGCGCTTTTGTCGCGCAGGTCGAGCGCCGTCTGGTGGGCCGAAAGCCCGGCCATTTCGTCGGCCAGCCGGTCGCCGGCGAAGATGCTGGCTCCGCGTGCGGCGAAGCCCTCGACGATGCCGCGGCCGATGCCGCGGGCCGCGCCGGCGATCAGCACGCTCTGGCCCTCGAAGGTGATGTTCATGCCGCTGCTCCCATCGCCAGCGGCGTCAACTGCGGATATTGCCTCAGCAGGCCGGCATAAGCGCGTTCGATCGCCGAGACGGAATCAGCCTTTGCCGCAGCATCTGCGTTCACCGCTGCGAAAATCTGGTGCTTCATGAAGAAGCGCCACTCGACCGGCAGGGCGAAGAGCCGTTCCGAGAGATGGTCCCAGGCCGTGTCGGACCAGATTTCCTCGAAGGACAGGCGCGCCGGATCGAGCGTGATGCCATTATGGGCCGGCCTCGGGCCGGCGCGCAGGGCGCGCGTTGCGGCCTCGTCGAGGAGGCCGGCCGCGATCACCACGCCATAGGATAACGCGCCGGCCTCGCTGACCTTGCCCTGTGCGACATCGTCGAGGACCTCGATGAGCGGCCGGGCGCAGGGGTCGCCCCAGCCGCCCGCTCCCGAGGCCGAGATCGCGAGCACGTCGCCGGGCGCGCAGCGCACGACATCGGTGTTGCCGAGTTCCTCTTCGCCTGCTGTTCCGGGGTTGCGCAGGAAGGCGCAGGTCGCGCCCGGCTCACCGCCTTCGAGGCCCCAGCAGGAGAAGCGCACGCGGTCGCGGTTGCGCGCAGTGACAACCGAATTCGGCGAAAACAGCTGGAACGTCATCTGCGCCGCCAGCCCGCCGCGATAGCGGCCAGGGCCGCCGCTGTCGGGCACCAGACCATAGCTCAGGACCTTGATCGGAACCTCGGACTCGGTGATCTCGATCGGCGTGTTCTTGAGGAAGGAATTCGAGCCGTCCTGCCCGTCCTCGCCGGCCCAGCCGCCGCCGCCGCCCGTGATGGGGTTGATCGAGGCCATGGCGAGACGGCCGGTGCGGGCGTCGGTGGTGCGCACGTTCAGGATGCCGCCGCCGCCCGCAGGGCCTGCGGGCAGCCGGTCCGGCATCGCGCGTGAGAATGCGCCCACGACCATGCCCTGAATGCGCGAGCAGGTCAGGCTGCGCATGCCCGTCGCCGCCGGATGGACCGGGTTGACCACCGAACCCTCCGGCAGGATGCAGCGCACCGGCCTCAGCAGGCCGGCATTGAGCGCCACCGTCGTGTCGAGCGAATAGACGACGTAATTGTAGCCGACGAGCGGCAGGATATGCCTCGGCAGTCCGCCGGTCGGCATGTTGAGCGCCGACTGGAGCTGCGGATCGCTGCCGGTGAAGTCGAACACCGCCTCGTCGCCGCGCACCTGCACGCAGAGCTTCAGCCGGCAGGGCACGCCGCCGGGGCTGTCCTCGTCGATATAGTCGGTGAAGACATAGTCGCCGTCGGTCATTCCCGAAAACAGACGCCGCGCCTGCCGATCCGCCAGATCGAGCACGCCATACATGGCGGCGCAGACCGTATCGGCCCCGAAGCGCGCGACCGCGTCCATGACCTTGCGCTCACCGGTCTTGAGCGAGGCGATCTGCGCCTTGAGGTCGCCCCAGTTCTGATCGGGCATGCGCACATTGCGCAGCATGATCTGGAGCACCTGATCGTTCATCACGCCGGCGTCGACGAGCTTCATCGGCGGGATGCGGATGCCCTCCTGATGGACCTCCGTCAGCGCCCGCGACAGCGAGGCCGGCACCGCGCCGCCCATGTCGGTATTGTGGATATGGCCGACTGCAAAGCAGATCAGCCGCTCGCCAGCGAAGACCGGCATCCACAGATGCATGTCGGGCGCATGGGTGCAGACGAAGCCGGAATAGGGGTCGTTGGTGACGCAGATGTCGCCCGGGCGGTAGTCGCCGATCGCATCGATCGCGCCGGCATAATCGAGCCCGATGAACCAGGTCGCGCCGAGATCCTTGGGGCTGGCGAAGGTCTGGCCGCAGGGCGTCGTCAGCCCGCTGGTGAAATCCTCGGTCTCCTTGACGAAAGCCGAATGGGCCGTGCGCAGGAGTGTATAGGCCATGCTCTCGGCCGCAGCCTCGAAATGGCTCTTCAGGATCTGGAGCGTGACCGGGTCGAGCGCGCTCATGCCATGCCCCTCCGTCGCAGAATGAGGTTGCCATAGGCATCGACCTCGCCGGAAAAGCCCGGCGGAGCCCAGGTCGTGGCGTCGTCCTGGATCACCACCGCGGGACCGGAAAAGCGGCTGCCGGGCGGCAGTTCGCGGCGCTCGAACAGGCCCGCCGCAATCTCCGTGCCACGATGGCTCACCGTCAGCGTCCGGGACGCCACGACATCGGCCTCGATCGTCTCGCGGATCGGCAGGGCCGGCTTGGGGATGCGTCCGGAGATGACGACCCGAAGCGCCACGATCTGCACGGCGGCCTTGTCGTCGGCATGCCCGTAGATCTCGGCGTGCCGGGCGTGGAAGGCTGACGCGATCGCGGCATGGTCGCCATCTGCGATCCAGGCGGCCTCCAGGGGCGTCTCGATCTCGTAGGACTGGCCGCGATAGCGCATGTCGCCGGAGATCGTGAGCGCGGCCTCTCCCGAATGCCCCTGGCTGCCATGGAGCCAGTCCCGCGCCTCGGCGGCGAGACCCTGCACGGCGTCAGCAAGCGCGGGCATCGCCTGCGCCGTCGCATCGAGAAAGACGACCCGGACAAAGTCGGAGCGCAGATCGGCCAGCAGCCCGCCGAGCGCGGCGAGCACGCCCGGCGTTTCGGGAACGATGACGGCGTCCATGCCGATCGCCTCTGCGACGAGGCAGCCAAGCATCGGCCCGGCTCCGCCGAAGGCCAGCAGCGCGTAGCCGCTCGGCTCCTCGCCGACCTGCGAGAACAGCCGGCTGACCTCGCGATACATGTTGGCGACCGCAAGATCGACGATCGCCTCGGCGGTCGCCGCGACATCGCGCGAAAGCCCTGCCGCCAGCGGCGAGAGCACGTCGAGCGCGCGGGCCCGGTCGACGCTGACGGCGCCGTAGCCGAGCCCGGCCGCGCCCAGAATGCCCATCGCGGCGAAGGCGTCGGTGATCGTGGCGCGTTTGCCGCCGCGTCCGTAGCAGGCAGGACCCGGCGTCGATCCGGCGCTCTCGGGGCCGACCCGCAGCACGCCGAGTGAATCGACGCTGGCGACCGAGCCGCCGCCGGCCCCGATCGACGAGACCGAGACGGTCGGAAGATAGATCGGATAGCGCCCGACCAGCTCGCCCGAGCGGAAGTCGGGCATGCCGTCCCGCAAGAGGGCGACGTCGGCGCTGGTGCCGCCGATGTCGAGGCTCATCACGCGGGCAAAACCGGCGCGCTGCGCCACGAAGCCTGCGCCGATCACCCCCGCCGCCGTGCCCGAAAGCAGCATCTCGATGCTGCGGTCCTTGCCGGCGGCGGCCGTCATGACGCCGCCGTTCGATTTGGTGATCATCGGGGCCGGGCCGACGCCGCGCTCGGTCAGCGCAGCCTCCAGCCGGCCGATATAATGCGACACGCGCGGCTGCACCGAGCCATGGATGCAGGCGGTGATGGTGCGCTCGTATTCGCGCACGATAGGCCAGACATCGGCCGAGCAGAACACAGGCAGCGCCGGGTCGAGGGCTGCAATGCGGGCTTTCACCAGCCGCTCATGGGCCGGATTGGTGTAGCTGTGCAGGAAGGCGAGCACGATACCCTCCGCGTCCGCCGCCCGTGCGCGCACCAGCGCCCCGGCGATGGCTTCCTCATCGGGTACGGTTTCCGCCTCGCCGGCAGCGTTCATCCGTTCGCGCAGTTCGATCACGCGGTCGCGCGGCACCAGCGGCGGCGGACGCCGCGAGAACAGGTCGTAAGGGTCGGGGATCTTGAGGCGCGCCAGTTCCAAAACGTCGCGGAAGCCCTCGGTCACGAACAGGCAGAGCTTCGCGCCCGTGCCCTGGATGATGCTGTTCACGCCCACGGTCGAGCCATGGGTGAAATAGGAGATGGCGCCGGGCGCAATGCCGAAACGGCGCTCGATCTCGTCGAGACCCTGCAGCACCTCCGCGCCCGGCGCATCCGGTCGCGACAGCACCTTCAGCGTGCTCAGCGCGAGGCTGTCCTCGTCGAAGACGCAGAAATCCGTGAAGGTGCCACCGATATCGACGCCGACGCGATACCCCATGGCTCAGACCCGCCCGTTTGCTGAGTGGGCAGGCTGCGCGGAGCCGGGATCGCCCTTGGAACTTCGGGTATCCTGCCGGGCTCGGGTGAGGATGGTCATCGGTGCGCGCTCAAACATTGTACTGGAAGCCGTCGACGATCATCGCCTGCCCGGTGACGAAGCAGGGCTGCGACGCGGCCAGGAACAGCACGAGCTGCGCGACATCCTCGGGCGTGCCGAGCCGGTGCAGCGCGATGCCGCTGGCGGCGATCGCCGCGCCGCGCTCGCGGGTCAGGACGTTGCCGAGCTCGGTCTCGATGACGCCCGGGCAGATCGCGTTGACGAGGATCGTCGGCCCCAGTTCCTTGGCGAGAGCCTTGGTCATGCCGATGATGCCGGCCTTGGCTGCGGCATAGGCGAAACGGCTGACGGCCGCGGTGACGCCGCCGGAATGCGCGTTGAGCGACGACATCGAGACGATGCGGCCGCCGCCCTGCGCCAGCATGATTGGTGCGACCGCTCGGACATAGTTGAAGCAGCTCTTGAGATTGATCGCGATGGTGCGGTCGAACTCGTCCTCGGAGATGTCGAGGATGCCCTTGGGCATCGAGCGGCCGGCATTGTTCAGGAGCACGTCGATGCGGCCGAACCCGGCGACGACCGCTTCCGCAACGGTCTGCGCGTGAGCAAAGGAGGCGACGTCCGCCTCGAAGGTCAGGGCCTTTCGGCCGATGGCCCGTATCTCATCGGCGGTGCGCTCGAGTTCCGGCGCGAGCAGGTCGACCAGGGCGATATCGAAGCCCGCGCCCGCGAGCGCCCTGGCGCAGGCCCGCCCGATGCCGCGCGCACCGCCGGTCACGATCGCCACACGCCTGTCGCCCGACATCGTCATGCGCTGAATTCACCTCGCTTGGACGTGTTGAATTCATTCCGATTGAAGGGGAGCGTATCGTCGGCTAATTTGTTCCACAAGCTGGATCGGGTTCACATATATGAATACTGAGGTGAAGTCGGCCGCGCGTGTCCTTGACCTGCTGGAGTATCTCGCGGGCTGTTCCGAGCCGGTGAAACTCAAGGAGATCGTCGGCGCGCTCGGCTTCCCCAAGAGCAGCGCCCATGCACTCGCCGACCCTGGTCTCGCGCGGCTATGCGATCCAGGACGAGACCGAGCGCTACGTCCTGATCCATGCCAGCCGGCACCGTTCGGCGACGCGCGCCCATGAGGCGCGGCTGGTTTCGGCGGCGCATCCGGTGATGGAGCATCTGCGCGACGCTTCAGGCGAAACCACGGTGCTCGCCGTGCGGACCACGCGCGGGGAATCGAAGCGACTGGCGAAATGCGTCAGCCGCCAGGCCATCCGCTTCGATGTCGACCTCGACGGGGCGAGCGAATCCTACTGCACGGCGACGGGGCGTCTGCTGCTGGCGCACTGGGATGCAGCCCTCGCCAACGCCTATCTCGCCCGGGTGCCGCTGATCGCGCGGACACCCAGGACGGTGATCGACCCTGATGCGATCCGTGCGCTTTTCGTGAGCATTCGCGACACCGGCATTTCGGTCTGCGACGAGGAGCACATCAGCGGCTCGACGGGGCTCGCCGTACCGGTCAGGGGCCGCGACGGCAGCGTCGTCGCGGCGCTGAATCTGGGCGTCGTCACCACGCGCTATCGCCTGCGCAGCGACGAGCTGGTTGCGATGCTCAAGGAGGCGGGCGGCAAGATCAGCGAGCGGCTCGGCTACCGCGAGAATGGTTCGTCGTCATAACCCGGTAGCAAGCTCGCCACGACTCGGTCGCTTTCTTGCAGAATAGCCCCCATCTCGCTGGCCGCGGCATTGTCGCGCCGGATTTCGCGGCAGCGTCCGGTAGAGCAGCCGGTTCATTAAACTATCTGGTGCATGCCAGTTCCGGAGGTGATGTCGCTTGAGTCAGGTTCTTGGTCTTTTCAGGCGCTCGGCCGCCCTTGCCGGCTGGTCTGGCCTCGCGATCGTGCTGTTTGCGACGTTGTCCCCGATCGGGCTGCGCCCGAATCTCGTCGAGGGACATGCCGATGTCGAGCGGTTCCTGGCGTTTTTCATGGTGGCCTGCTCGCTGAGCCTGGCCTATCCGCGGCATCGCCTGCCGATCCTGATCGCCACGACCACGCTCGCGATCGCGCTGGAAGCGGGCCAGTTCATCGTCGAGACGCGGCATGGCCGGCCGCATGATGCGCTGGTCAAGATCGTAGGCTGCCTGATCGGCGTCGGGCTGAGCCTTGTCATCGAGCGCGCGCTGGCGCCAGCCCTGCGCCGTTCGAGGGCCTGACGCGGCTCTTGGCCGTGCCAGCGTCGAACAGCGCGCCGGCATGCGATTCCACCACCCTGTCCCAGTCTGAAACGATGGCGTGCCGACCGGTGCGCAACCGGGCTGCCATCGGCGCAACGATCCGCCGATTCCGGCAGCGTTGGGGGGCGTCGCAGGCAAGGTTTGGCCCGGCCGCGGCAGGCTTGAGACGAAACCGCCACAAAGATGCGTCAGACGCTGTCTGGAGCGCTGCTATCAATGGCTGGTGGCCTTGAGCCCAGCGAAGGCAGAAACGGCTGGATCGACGAAAGCAAGTCTGTATATCTGCCGGCTGGCACAGCGATTGCCTTGCCTGTCGGGTCAAATCCGATCGGGAATCGCCATGAATCCCGTCGAACTCCATCGTGACGACGACATCGATTGGCCGGGGGCCCTATGCACGAACATGACGGACGAGGCAGCGCGGGCAGGCGGACGGCCGGGCCGACGCGACGCGGTCAGGTGGAGTTTGACCTGTGTCTTTGAACGTTCTCGTCACGGGTGGAGCTGGCTTCATCGGCTCGTCGGTCGTGCGCAAGCTGGTTGGGGAGACCGGGCATAATGTGTGCGTGGTCGACAAGCTGACCTATGCCGGCAACATGGCCTCGCTTGCGCCGGTGTCGGGCAGCAACCGCTTCCGCTTCGAGCAGGCCGATATCGGCGACGGCGACGCCGTGCGCGCGATCTTTGCCGATTTCTCGCCCGATATCGTGATGCATCTGGCGGCCGAGAGCCATGTCGACCGCTCGATCGACGGGCCGGGCGATTTCATCCAAACCAATATCGTGGGCACCTTCGCGCTGCTGCAGGAGGCGTTGCGGCACTGGCGCGGGCTGGAGGGCGACCGCAAGGCGCGTTTCCGGTTCCACCACATCTCGACCGACGAGGTCTTCGGTTCGCTGGGCAGCGAAGGGTTCTTCCGCGAGGACACCGCCTACCAGCCGAACTCGCCCTATTCGGCCTCCAAGGCAGCCTCGGACCATCTCGTGCGGGCCTGGCACCACACTTATGGCCTGCCGACGCTGATGACCAACTGCTCGAACAATTACGGGCCGTATCACTTCCCCGAAAAGCTGATCCCGCTGATGATCATCAATGCGCTGGAGGGCAAGCCGCTGCCAGTCTATGGCAATGGCCTCAACGTGCGCGACTGGCTCTATGTCGACGACCATGCCGACGCATTGCTGAGCGTCGCGATGAACGGCGTCGTCGGCGAGACCTATAATATCGGCGGCCATAACGAGATGGCCAATATCGACGTGGTCAGGATGATCTGCGCCATTCTCGACGAGCTGAGGCCCGATCCGAAGGGTTCGCGCGAGCGGCTGATCACCTATGTCACCGACCGGCCCGGCCATGATGCGCGTTACGCCATCGACGCCGGCAAGATCGAGCGCGAACTCGGCTGGACGCCCAAACAGACCTTCGAGACCGGCCTGCGCCGCACCGTCGAATGGTATCTCGCCAATGCCGGCTGGTGGGGCGACATCCGCTCCGGTGTCTATCGTGGCGAGCGCCTCGGCGCGGCCTGACGCAAGCGCCAACCAGGATGACGACAAAGCCCATGCTGAGTGTCGAAGCGACCGAACTGCCGGATGTGAAGATCATCACGCCGAAGAAATTCGGCGATCATCGCGGCTTCTTCTCGGAGACCTATAGCCGCGCGAGCTTCAGGGAGGCCGGGATCGACCTCGAATTCGTGCAGGACAACCAGTCGCTTTCGGCTGCGGTCGGCACGCTGCGGGGCCTGCACTTCCAGTCGGCGCCATTTGCGCAGGACAAGCTCGTGCGCGTCACCAAAGGCCGTATTCTCGACGTCGCGGTCGATATCCGGACGTCCTCGCCGACCTTCGGGAGGCATGTCGCCGTCGAACTCTCGGCTGAGAACTGGCGGCAGTTGCTGGTTCCGGTCGGCTTCGCCCATGGCTTCGTCACGCTCGATCCCGATACGGAAGTGCTCTACAAGGTGACGGCGCTCTATGGCCCCCAGAACGACCACGGGCTTGCCTTCGACGATCCCGCGCTCGGCATCGACTGGCGGATTGCGCGTGACGCGCTGGTGCTGTCGGACAAGGACCGTAAGCATCCGCGCCTTGCCGACCTTCCCTCGTATTTTGCCTGACCCGTCATGAGGATCGTCGTCACCGGACAGGCTGGACAGGTTGCGCTCGCCATGGCCGAGCGCGCGCCGGCCGGCGTCACGCTGGTCCCGCTGGCGCGCCCGCTGCTGGATCTCGAAAAGCTCGAGACGATCGCGCCGGCGCTTGCGGCGAGCCGTCCCGACATCATCGTCAACGCCGCAGCCTTCACCGCCGTCGATCTTGCCGAGAGCGAGGTCGAGACGGCGCTTCTGGTCAACGGCACGGCAGCCGGTGAGATCGCCGGAGCGGCGGCCCGGTTGGCTGTGCCCGTCATCCAGATCTCGACCGACTATGTCTTCGACGGGACGCTCGACCGGCCCTATCGCGAGGACGATGCCGTCGGGCCGATCTCGTCCTATGGCGCAAGCAAGCTCGCCGGGGAGCAGGCCGTCGCGGCCGCGACCGGCGACCATGCGATTTTGCGCACCGCCTGGGTCTACAGCCCCTTCGGCAAGAACTTCGTGCGCACCATGCTGCGGCTTGCCGAGACGCGCGACGAGATAGGCGTCGTCGCCGACCAGGCCGGCTGCCCGACCAATGCGCTCGATATCGCCGACGCGATCTTCGCGGTGGCGAAGAACCTGCTCGCGCGGCCCGGCGACAACGCGTTGCGCGGGGTCTTCCATATGGGTGCGCAGGGTGAGGCCGTCTGGGCCGATGTCGCTGAAGCTATCTTCAACCAGCGCGCGGCCTACGGGCATGCGCCCGTCGCGGTCAAACGCATCGCTACCTCAGACTATCCGACACCGGCGCGCCGGCCGGCCAATTCACGGCTGGATTGCACGAAACTGGCGACCATCCATGGCGTGACGCTGCCGCAGTGGCGCGGCTCGCTCGGGGCTTGCGTGATGCGGCTCCTGACCGAACAGACAGGGTAGACGACGATGAAGGGCATCATTCTGGCCGGCGGCTCCGGGACCCGGCTCCATCCGATGACGCTGGCGATGTCGAAGCAGCTTCTGCCGGTCTACGACAAGCCGATGATCTATTATCCGCTCTCGACGCTGATGCTGGCGGGCATTCGCGAGGTGCTGATCATCTCGACGCCGCACGACCTGCCCAATTTCAAGCGCCTGCTCGGGGATGGCTCCGACTGGGGCATGGAACTCTCTTACGCCGAGCAGCCCAATCCGGGCGGGCTGGCGCAGGCCTATATCATCGGCGCCGATTTCATCGCCGGCCAGCCTTCCGTGCTGATCCTCGGCGACAACCTGTTCTACGGCCACACCCTGCCCGAGATGATGCAGGCGGCCGGGCGCAGGGGTACGGGCGCGACGGTGTTTGCCTATCATGTGCGCGATCCCGAACGTTACGGCGTGGTCTCCTTTGACGGCAATGGCAAGGCGATCACGATCGAGGAGAAACCGACGGCCCCGAAGTCGAACTGGGCGGTGACGGGATTGTATTTCTACGACAGGCAGGTCGTCGACATCGCCGCCAACCTCAAGCCCTCGCCGCGCGGCGAACTCGAGATCACCGACGTCAACCGGATTTATCTCGAACGCGGCGAACTCTCGGTCGAGACGATGGGGCGCGGCTTCGCCTGGCTCGACACCGGCACGCCCGACAGCCTGCTCGAAGCCGGAGAGTTCGTGCGCACGCTCGAGGCGCGGCAGGGCCTGCGCATCGCCTGCCCGGAGGAGATCGCGGCGCGTCAGGGCTGGATTTCTCCCGCTGCGCTGGTCGCGCTCGGCGAGAAGCTGAAGAAGGGCGATTACGGGCAGTATCTGATCCGCGTCGCCCGGGACATGTGACGCGGGCCTTCGGGGCTCAGCGTTCCCTGAACGACTTCGCGATCTGGTCGCGCAGCGGCTTGACGATGAATTCGAACGGGGTGCGGTCCTCGGTCTTGACGAAGACGTCGGCCTGCATGCCGGCGGAGATGCGGTGCGGCGCAATGTGATCGAACTCGCCGGGTTCGATCGAGACACGGATGGTATAATAGGTCGCGCCGGTCTGCTGGTCTCTTGTCGTATCGGCGGAAATGCGGGTGACCTTGCCCTTCAGCTCGGGTGTGCTGCGCTGGTTGAAGGCATGCAGCTTGACCTGCGCCGGCTGCTCCAGCCGGATCTGGTCGATATCGGGCGGATTGATCTTCGCCTCGACCTGAAGGCTGTCGGCATCGGGTACGATCATCATCGCGGGCTCGGCCGGCGAGATCACGCCACCGACCGTATGGACCGCGAGCTGGTGCACGAAGCCTGCGCTCGGCGCCCTGATCTCGATGCGCTTGAGCTGATCCTCGGCGGCGATGCGGCGCTCGACCAGTTCGGCGCTCTTGCCCTGGATCTCGCGCAATTCCTTCATCACCTCTTCG
Source organism: Allobosea sp. P2_A10 (assembly GCF_056405115.1). NCBI lineage: Bacteria > Pseudomonadati > Pseudomonadota > Alphaproteobacteria > Hyphomicrobiales > Alloboseaceae > Allobosea > Allobosea sp. P2_A10. Next base: position 127,192 of record NZ_JBFUCS010000015.1, read on the forward strand.
CGCAGGGTATCGTCGATCTGGATGATCTGGAGCTGCGTTTCCGCCACCTTGCCTTCGGTCTGCGCGACGGAGGCGACCAGTTGGCCCTTCTGGCCCTCAAGATTGGCCGCCTCGCGCTCCAGCGTGATCTTGCGGCTGAGCGAGACGAGATTGCGGGCATAGAGATCGCGGACGCCCTGGAGCTCCTGCTCGATCAGAACGGCCTGCCGGTCGCGCGCGTTCTGCTGGGAGACAAGACCGGAGATTTCGTCGCGGAGCTGGCCGATGCGTTTGGTGAGCTGCGCCTTCTGGCCGTCGCGCGCGGCGCGGCGCGCCTCGAACAGCGACTGTTCGGCCAGCACGAGTTCGGCGATTGCCGGCTCCGTCAGTCGGCCTTCCAGATCGGTCGCGGTCTGGACGATGTTCTTGCGATCACGCTCCGCCTGCAGGCGTCCGCGCCTGGCGGCGAACTCGTCGAGCTGCTTGGTCACGACCTGGAGATTGGCGCGCGTGACGGTATCGTCGAGCCGGATCAGCACCGCGTTCTGCTCGACGCGGTCGCCTTCGCGGATGTTGAGCTCGCCGACGATGCCGCCGGTGGGATGCTGCACTTTCTTGATGTTGCCGGTGACCACGAACTGGCCCGACGCGACCACGGCGCCCGACAGCGTCGTCGCCACGGCCCAGACGCCGACCGTGCTGCCAAACAGCACGATCCCGGCGCCGCCGACCAGCGCCAGCCGGCTCAGCGAGCGCTTGAAATCGGGTTCGCCCGTTTGAATCGCGATCCTGCCCGTCATGCGACCACCTGGCGCTGCACGCTGGGCACGCCGCCCTGCTTGAGGACCTTCTGCAGGACCTCTTCCTTCGGTCCGAAGGCCTGGATCTTGCCGTCCGACATCACCGCGATCTGGTCGACGCAGGCGATCGCGGTCTGGCGGTGGGTGACGATGATGACGATGGCTCCGCGTGCCCGCGCGCCCCGCACCGCCTCGGTCAGGGCCTTGTCGCCATCATTGTCGAGATTGGAGTTCGGTTCGTCGAGCACGATCAGGAAGGGTTCGCCAAACAGCGCCCGCGCCAGGCCGACGCGCTGGCGCTGACCGCCCGACAGGGCCGCGCCACCCTCGCCGATGCGGGTGTCGTAGCCGTGTTCGAGCTTGACGATGAGTTCGTGAGCGCCGGCGGCGCGGGCCGCCTGCACGATCGAGGCGTCGGTGGCCTCGGGCTGGAAGCGGGCGATGTTCTCGGCCACGGTGCCGTCGAACAGCTCGATGTCCTGCGGCAGGTAGCCGATATGGCGGCCGAGTTCGCCGGCCTCCCACTGGTCGAGCGCCGCGCCATCGAGCCGGACCTCGCCCTTGAGCGGACGCCAGACCCCGACCAGCGCACGCACCAGCGTCGATTTTCCCGATGCGCTCGGGCCGATGATGCCGAGCGCATGGCCGGCGGTGAGCCGCAGCGAGACGCCCTGCAGGATCGCCGCCTGGCGGCCCGGCGCGCCGACGATCAGCCCTTCGGCCGTGAGTTCGCGGGCGGGAGCGGGCAGGGCGGTCTTGTCGCGCGTTGCGAACATCGGCGAATCGACGACCTTTTTCAGCCGCGCCAGCCCCTGCCGCGCCGCGACGAAGCCTTTCCAGTGCGCCACCGCGATTTCGATCGGCGCCAAAGCGCGTGCGGTCATGATCGAGGCCGCGATCATCGCGCCGCCCGACATCTCGCCGTTCATCGCGAGATAGGCGCCAAGGCCCAGCACCGCCGACTGCAGGATCATGCGGAAGATCTTGGCGAAGGAGCCGATCCCGCTGATCGCGTCGGCCCCGGAAAGCCAGTCGCGGACATAGCGCAGATTGGCGTCGCGCCATTTGCGCTGGAAGGCCGGCCCCATGCCCATTGCGGTCAGGGCCTCGGCGTTGCGCCGGCTCGCCTCCGAGACCGCATAGCGCGCCGAGGTGCTCGCCATCTGCGCCTTGGTGGCCTCGCGGCTGGCGAATTCGGTCCACAGCGTCAGCAGCAGGATGAAGACGCCGCCGGCCACCGCCAGCCAGCCCAGCCAGGGGTGCAGCATGAAGCAGCCGAAGAAGAAGATCGGCATCCACGGCATGTCGAACAGGGCGGTGGGGCCGAGCGAGGACAGGAAGGCGCGAATCTGGTCGAGATCGCGCAGGGGCTGGGTCGCCTGCTCGGAGCGCGCGCCCATCAGCGGCAATCTTTGCGCCGCGGCGAAAGCCGCCGGCGAGACCTGCTCGTCGAAGCGGGCGCCGATGCGGGCGAGAATGCGCACGCGCACCGCGTCGAGGAAGCCCTGCAGGGCATAGGCGAGCAGCAGGAGCAGCGAGAGCCCGAGCAGCGTCGGCAGGCTGCGCGAACTCAGCACCCGATCATAGATCTGGAGCATGTAGAACGAGCCCGACAAGGTCAGCACGTTGACCACGCCCGAAAAGACGGCGACGGCGGCAAACGCGCCGCGGCAGGAGGCCAGGGCCGAAGCGACGACCGAGGCCGCCCCGGAGGAGGATGTCTGACGCGCCATGGCAGGCCTGTTCTGCGGTACAGATACTGAAGTTTAGCATTCCAATAGCAGGTTTCAGAACAAGTTTATGCTTGTACCGATGATGAGAGCCAAATCGTATGTCTAGGCAGCCAGGCGGTCCGCATCCGGTGCAAGATGGAAGCGGCCTTCCGCCAGCCCAATGCGGTGTGACGGGCTGCCACTAGCTTGTCATCCAACGGCGATTGCAGCCTTGGCAAGGCCAGACTCTAAATCTCCATGGAGGAAAAGCGCGTCGGCCGTTTAGTCATTATCGGAAACGCGGCACCTCCATCAGCGCAGGTTGATCAGCGAACTGGGGACCAATCCCGTAAAGTTCCCTGGTTGCAGGGATTCCGCAGGGATTGTGCGGCGCAATTGACTGCAGGCTAGCCCAAGCTGGTTATGAATTTCCTGCATTGATGAGGGTTTTGCTGTTTTTCGGGAGCTTTAGAGCAGGGAATTTCGTCTGGCTTGGCAGGGATTTGTTCGATGCTGAGCAGGGCAGCTGCGAGGTGAGCCAGACGCCACGATCAGCCTTCAAAGGCTTGCGTTTAACCGACCGGGCGGATGGTGTGGTGTGACGTTTGAGGGTCGGCCGAGTGTACCGTTCGGAGACAGGTCGCTGACAAAGCGAGTGTATCATCCTAGAATCGTTGAATTTTTTTCGCTGACACCCCTTGTGTCGCGGGAATGACGCACCTAGTTTCGGTTCCGTTACGAATCACCGTAGCGACCACCGAGGTCAACCGCCTTGGGCTGAGACAGTGGAAGAGACCACCGCTGTGGGGACAGCGGCCTTTTCTATACAGGGGCCAGCGAGTTTTGCGCCGTAGGCGCAGAACCCGTGGCGTCGATGCCCCGACGATTGGCCTTCTTTTTGAAAGAAGGAAATCGAAAGTGTCTTCCCCCGCTGTTGTCCCCACCAATACCGTCCCGATTCGTGTTCGCCATCGCAGTCGCGCCTTGGCCGACGATCCCCAGCTCAAAGATGCGATTGCTTGTTTTGCGCCGCAGGTGAGCCAGCGTGTGCTGTCTGAGGTGATGCCATCGCCACGCAACGCGCGCACGCATTCAAAGAAGCAGATTCACCTCATCGCCGAGAGCATCAAGGCGTTTACCTTTGTCTCGCCGATCCTGATTGATGAGGCTGGCGAAATCGTCGCGGGTCATGGTCGTTATGAGGCGGCTAAGCTGCTCGGGTTCGAGACGGTGCCGGTGATTTGCCTCAACCATCTGGCTCCGCAGCAAATCCGTGCGCTTCGCATTGCCGATAATCGCTTGGCGGAGCATGCCGGTTGGGACAACGCGCTTTTGAAGCTCGAGCTGGGGGCGCTGGTTGAACTCGATTTCTCGGTTGAGTTAACTGGCTTCGAGACCGCGCAGATCGATGTGATCCTGCACGATGAGGCGCCGAAGCCCGAAGCTGATCCTGCCGACGCGCTGCCGGAGCTCATGACGAGAGCAATCACGCTGCCTGGCGACTTGTGGCTTCTCGGCGAGCATCGGATCTTGTGCGGCGATGCGCTCGACCGGGGCTGCTATGGGCGGTTGATGGGTGGCGCGCTTGCCCAGATGACGTTCACGGACCCGCCCTACAACGTTCGTGTTGCGGGTCATGTCAGCGGCAACGGCAAGATCAAGCATCGCGAGTTTGCGATGGCGTCGGGCGAGATGAGCAAGGCGGAATTCACCGCCTTCCTGACGCGTGTGTTTGCGGAAATCGGCACCGTCTCGTCAGATGGTGCCCTGATCTACAGCTGCATAGACGGCGCGCATCTGCACGAGATGCTCAACGCTGGCTATGGCGTCTTTGACGAACTGAAGAGCGTGATCACCTGGGCCAAGCCCAATGCCGGGATGGGCTCTCTCTATCGCAGCCAGACCGAGCTGATCACGCTGTGGAAGCACGGCAAGGGGCCCCACATCAACAATATCGAGCTTGGCCGTCACGGGCGCTATCGCACGACGTTGTGGTCCTATGCTGGTGCAAACGGCTTCCATAAGGGTCGGATGGCGGATCTCGCGGCGCACCCGACGGTCAAGCCCTGCGCGATGGTGATGGATGCAATCAAGGATTGCTCGAAGCCCAAAGCGATCATCCTGGATCCCTTCGGTGGATCGGGCACCACCCTGATCGCAGCCCACAAGACCAAGCGCCGCGGCTATTTGATGGAACTCGACCCGGTTTATGTCGATGTCGCCATCGCGCGCTGGGAGACGCTTGCCAAGGCAAGGGCGCGTCACGCCGAGACCGGTTTGAGCTTTGCCGAGATGGCCGCCCTGCGGCAGCCGACTTGCGAGGTCGAGAGTGTTGGAGGGGGCGATGTCGCGTGATCATTCCCCCAAAGCCGTCGGCTATAAGAGCCCGCCGCAGCATACTCGGTTCCAGAAGGGGCAAAGCGGTAATCCCTCCGGCCGGCGCAAGGCCAAGCCGCGTCCGAACCTGATAGAGGAACTCGACAAGGTTCTTTCAGAGCCGATCATCGTCACTAGAAACGGCAAGGCCAAGCCGATGTCGCGGCTGGCGGCGGTGCTGCACAAACTGACTGAGAGCGCCTTGAAGAACGACACCCGAGCCATGGGGATCTTGTTCAAGCTCATGAGTGAGTACCCCTTTGCCTCCGACCAACAGGAGCACAAGCCGACGAATGAACAGGATCAGGCGCTGATCGCGGCTGCCTTGGCACGCATACAGTTGGTGGGAGGAGATGATGCTTGATCATGCCCTTGTTCAAGCAGTCCTCCGTCAGGATCTGGCGAGCTTCATCGCGCGCTGCTTCATGACCCTGGAGCCAGGTAAGGGTTATCTCCCGAACTGGCATATCGAGGCGATAGCCTATCAGCTGATGAGGGTTTGGCGCGGTGAGTGCAAACGGCTCATCATCAACGTGCCGCCACGCTCGGCCAAGTCGATCTGCGTCACGATCGCATATACCGCCTGGATAATGGGCCATGATCCGCGCAAGCGGATCATGGCGATCAGCTATGGCAATGAGCTCTCGCTCAAGCTTGCTGCGGATGTTCGAACTGTGGTGACCAGTGAATGGTATGGCCCGCTATTCCCACAGTTTGCGGTCAAAACCAGCCGCAGCAACGAACTCGTGACCACCCAGCAAGGCTATCGCTTCGCCGGCTCGGTGGGAGGCTCTGTGCTTGGGCGTGGCGCCGATCTGATCGTGATCGACGATCCCATCAATGGGCTCAACGCTGTCACCTCGGAGGCGACGCGCCGCAAGGTCAGCGAGTTTTACGATGCGACGCTGTACTCGCGCCTCAATGACAAACTCAACGGTGCGATCATCATCGTGATGCAGCGCCTACACCAAGACGATCTTGTCGGCCATGTGCTCGACAAGGAGGAGTGGGAGGTTCTCTCGATTCCAGCGATTGCGCCGGAGGACTGCCGGTATCGCATCGGTGATGGCTCCGAGGCGTTCTATCAGCGACGCGCGGGAGAGGTTCTCCATTCTGCCCGCGAACCGATGGTTTATCTCGAAACCGTCAAGCGCAATCTCGGGACGCTGAACTTCTCGGCTCAGTATCAGCAAAACCCGATGCCCGCGGAAGGGCAGGTAATCAAGCGTGCCTGGATCCAAAATTATGATTATGATGAGCGCCCGCCCGTGTTCGAGCGGGTGATAGCGTCCTGGGATACCGCCTCGACCCAGGCAGAACACTCCGACTGGTCGGTCGGGACGGTCTGGGGGGCGATTGGACAGCACTTCTATCTGCTCGATGTGATCCGCGGGCGCTGGGAAGCGCCTGAGTTGCGCAAAGCGATCCTTAAGATCGCGCGAGATCACGAGGTCGATGCGACACTGATCGAGAACACCGAGCTTGGACGAGCATTGTCGCAGGATCTGCGCCGGACCGGGCAGCTTCAACCGCTGCTTCAGCAAGCGCGGTTCGACAAGACGGCCCGGCTGATGGCGCAAGCCGCTCGCTTCGAGGCGGGGCAAGTCTTCCTACCCAAGAAGGCGTCTTGGCTTGGCGATTATCTTGGCGAGCTCCTGGCGTTCCCCGTCGGACGCCATGACGATCAGGTCGATGCGACGAGTCAGGCACTCAAATATCTCACAGCGCGTACGCCTATGCTGCGCCAACGGCCTCAATCGATTATCCGCCCGCAGAGCTTTGCTCGCCCCACATCGCGGCTTGGTCCAATGTCTTGACTCCGCGAAAAACGCACCGCGCTTCAGGCGTAAAGGGTTGTGTTCCGAGAAGACGGCATACGGCCGTTAACCCATGGCTGCCCGTGCGAAACTCATACCTTCGCGCAGCAGCGCTTCGGCGTCCTCCAGCCTTTGCGCTTCGACATAGACCCGCAGTTCAGGCGCATTCCCAGAGGCACGATAGTGAAGGGTCGTGCTGTCGCCCAACGTCATCCGCAGACCGTCGCGACGGTCGCGGGCGATCACCCCGCCTCGCGGAGCGAAGGCGGTTTCGCGATAGGCCGGGTTGTCATCATCGAGCTTTGCGATCAGGGCCGCACTCTTCTGCTGCGGTGCGTCTTGCAGGCGATTCGAAAGTGCCACCGCAAAATGCTGGTTCGCGGCGAGTTCGCTCAGTTTTTGTCGCCTGCGCACAGCCAGCGTCAGCGTAGCTAGGATGGGCAGCATCGCATCGCGTGTCGGCAGGGCCGCGAGCGTTCCCGTGTCACTGTCGATGTCGGAGCCCAACAAGACGCCGCCATTGGCCTCGAATCCGACGATGCATGCAGCTCCGGATGCTTTGGCCTCAACCATGCCGGCGATCACATAGGGCGACCCGACCTTGGTCCGGCTCACCTGAGAGAAGACGCCAAGCGTCTCGATCGCCGAATTCGAGGTTACAGGCGTTACAATCGCATCAGCGCCGAGCATAGTTGCCGTCAGCACGCCGAGGAGATCGCCGCGCAGGAAATGTCCGTTCTCATCGGCAATGAGCGGGCGGTCTGCATCGCCGTCGGTCGAAACGATAGCGTCGAGGGGCTGGGCAAGCGCCCAGTCCCGCGCCAGAGCTACGTCCTCAGGCCGCAGTGCCTCGGTATCGACCGGGATGAAGCGGTCGGCACGTCCTAACGCCACGGCCGTGGCGCCCAAAGCAGCCATTATCTCGCAGATCACCTCGCGCCCGACCGAGGAATGCTGATAAACCCCGACAGTCAGTCCCTGCAGCGCCTGCTCCCCAAAGAAGCCGACATAGCGAGCTTTATATCCCGTCAGCGCATCATGAGCCCGGACATCAGTCACTCCGGTTGGACATATCGTCAAGGCGAGCCTGCGATGCCAAGTCAGGATGCGCTCCTCGTCCGACTTATCGATCTCCCCCTGCCTGCGGTAGAATTTCAGGCCGTTTCGATCATCGGGGATATGGCTGCCGGTCACCATGACGGCTGGAGCGCCAATCTGCATGGCGGTGAGCGCCAATGCCGGCGTCGGCACGGCGCCGCAATCGACGGGCACGAGCCCTGCATCCCGTATCGCGAGGGCGCATTGGGCGGCGATGGTTGGGCTCGATGAGCGCAAATCCTGCCCGATTAGAACCTCGTCACCGGGCCCAGCAACTTCGTCTTCGGCAATTACAGCACAGAACGCGCGGATGTAGCTGTAGGCCGGCAGGCCCATCAGATCGGTCACCAGTCCACGCAGTCCCGAAGTGCCGAATTTGAGGCTCGTCATAATGCAATTGCTCGTCAATCTAGACCGACAGGCAAGCTGCCTGCAGTCTTGTGGAAGGACCATTTTGTATGTCGAGGAGCCTCGTATCGCCAAGCCTGGAAGGTTTAGGGGCAATCCATCCGTCGAATAATGCGCCTGTTTGCCACATGCAATTGGGGCCGACTCGAAGAATGCAAACCGCAGCCTTTGGCGCGGATTACCGCACAGCGTTCAACGGTCCGCAGCAGGCTCGCGTCAATGCGGCTGCGCAATTAGTGTCATGGTATATCCGCGCCCGGCCATGCAGCCGACCACGATCTGGCGCAGTGCAGCGTTACGTTGGCCCTCCAGCATACCGGCCTCCATCGCGTCCGCCAGGCTTCGCCCCATCAAAATGGGCGCGGCCATCGCCTGTACCTTCGCGACTTCGCCTTTACAGATAGCGTCATCCTGCTGGAACTGGACGATCGCTGCGCTATCGGTCCGCCCATCAAGCCGATTGAAGTTCATAACGGTGCGCGTCGTACAGGCGCTAGCCAAGAGCGCGAAAAGGGCGGCGGGCAGGGCGACCGAAACGGGGTGGCGCCGCTGGAGGCTGGTGGCAGCTCTTAATATGAGGTGGACAGGGGCGGTGCTCATGGCTGCTGGGCTCCTACGGTGGGCGTCAAAGATCCTCGCAGCGCCAGGCCGCGGGTTTGGCAAGGGGACGTGAGGCAGAGCGTTGAGGTTGGGATGGAGCAAATCCGCCACCCGACAAGGTCCGGATGCCAAAATACCGGGCTTCTCTGCGCTTGGCCTCAGCTATAGCGGCCAGGTCGGTCGCGGTTTTGCCGCCGGGTGCGCGATGGCAGCAGTCACGGCCGAGCACCCGACCATCTCCTGTAGCCAAGGCGAGGCTCTTCTCGACAATGAGAGCTTCGGGAATAATGTGATCGAACTCGATGGCTTTGCCGGTGATGTTGAGGCCGCAGCCCTCGCAGAGAATGCGACCCGTGCCATCCATGGCCCGCTTGATCATCTCGACCTTTTGAGCGCGGCTGAACTCGCGGCGAGGAGCGCTTCGCCGCCTACTCTTGATTGCTCGTTGCTCATCGCAGGGTCTGGTCATCACGCTGCCTCGGCGTTGCCATAGGATCTGACCCGGTCGACGATCAGATCGAGTTCGCAGTTAAACGCCTCAACGGCATCCGAAAGTTCACCGATAAAGACCTCGTCACGGGTGGCGCGAGTGATGAACATCGGCAGGCCTGGCCAATAGACGGCGATGTCAATCCATGCTCGCCCGGTGACCCAGAGCTGTCCCTGGCATTGCGCCTTATGCTCTGGCGGGAAATCGCCGCGCAGAAGCGTCTCGACCATCAGATGGGGCAGCTTGGTCTTGATCTCGACCAACCCGTCTGTATCAACCAGTGAGTCAGGAGAGGCACCTTTGCGTCCATTGCGGACAAAACCGATGCGCCGGCAGACCTTGTCGGTGGTGAACTCATAGACCGAGCGTGCCTCATCCTCCATCAGCTTGCCCCGCTCCATATGCAGCGAGGTAAAACTCTCCATCGGTTGGCCGGTGAGAATCTCGCCGGCGAGTTTGTAGAGATACGTCTGACGGGTCTTGCTGTCGGCCCCACCGCGGCCTTTGGCCATCACGGCTGCGAACTCCGATGCGGTCGGAATCCCCAGGCGCGCGCGGGCCCACTCCTCCGATCCTTGTGAACAGTCGATGATCTCTATCGTGGTCATGCGTGCAGCCTCCTGGAGTTGAGCATGATCAGTGCCTGCCGATACCGCCTGGCAGGCAGCTCGGTGATCCCATTGATCTGAAAGATGTTGAGCAGGGCCGCCTTGTCGGCGCCGACCTTATCTATCAGGTCGAGCAGTTCGCGCGCCTGCTGGCTGGTAACCAGTGCTCCCGACCCCGCGGCCTTGCCGTCATCGTCCTCGGATGCGGCCAGACCCAGCGAAGCCTTAAGCGTCATGCGCTGCAGATAGGTCAGGGCCGAACCGACCGCCTGAATGCTGTTCTGTGAGATCGCCTGCAATGTTGCCCCTGTGAGGGGCGCTTATCGCGTTGAAGGTTAGTCCCCCTGTTATTGGCTCTGGCTGATCCTTCCGGTTTTTCGGAAGGGTCCGGGGATGACGGGTGTGGAGACGATTGCGCGGATCCGTTTCGAGCATTTCCAGAACAGCAAGGGGATCAAGCGGATCGCGCGCGAGCTAGGCATTGCGCGCGACACGGTGCGCAAGGTGCTCCGA
>NZ_JBFUCS010000016.1:0-128426 GCF_056405115.1 Allobosea sp. P2_A10
GAGTTGAGTTTGGCGGCGACGCGCTGGCTGCAATCCGCGCTCTCCTGGACGATCAGGCGACGCTCATCGCCGATGCCCAGGAGGCGATCTCGCGCGGCTATTTGCGCGGCCGGTTCGCCGATGGCGCCCGACGCCAGCAGGTAGACGATGAACCGTGAGCGGCAGCGACGATCCGCCGGACCTTGCGACGCAGCTCTACCGCTATCCATGGGTGGTGCTGCGGCTGCGCTGCCATGTCTGCCCGCGCCATGCCGAGGTGCGCCTAGCGGCGCTGGCGGCGCGCTACGGCCATCGCGTGCCGGTTCGGCATGTGCTGCACGCCTTCATGTCGGGCTGCCCGTGGTGCCCGTTCACGGAACTGCGCAAGCCGCAGAAATACGGCATGCGCTGCGGGGCCTATCTGCCGGACCTGAACTCAGGTTGGCCGCCCGATCTCCCTCCGGCGATGGCCGGGCTGAACTTGATCGATGGCGGCAAGGACGACATGCTGCCGGCCGAGCCGAAGCGCGATCAGCGTCGGCGCAGGGTAGGCGGATCGGACGATGTGTAACCTCTACAGCATGACCCGCTCGGTCGACGCGATGCGAAAGCTGTTCGCGAAGTTCGACGCGCCGGACACTAATCTGCCGCCGCTGCCGGGCATCTTTCCGGACTATGCCGCGCCGATCATCCGCAACCAGGGTGAAGGCGTCCCCGCGCTCGCGATGACGCGCTGGGGCATGCCATCGCCGCAGTTCGCGCTCGCTGGCAAGAAGACCGATCCTGGCGTCACTAACGTCCGCAACACCAAGTCGCCGCACTGGCGGCGCTGGCTTGGGGTCGAGAACAGATGCCTGGTCCCGTTCTCGAGCTTCAGCGAGTTCAACAAGGCCGAGGGCGGCGACATCTGGTTCGCCTTCGACGAAAGCCGCCCGCTGGCCTTCTTCGCCGGGATCTGGACGCCGCAATGGAAGAGCGTGCGCAAGGTCCGGGAAGGCGAGGTCGAGGCCGATCTCTTCGCCTTCCTGACGACGGAGCCGAACGCCGAGGTCGGCGCGATCCACCCCAAGGCCATGCCAGTGATCCTGACGACGCCGGAGCAGTGCGAAACCTGGATGACGGCCGAGTGGCCGATCGCGAGCTACCTGCAGCGCAAGCTGCCCGACGAGAGCCTGCAGATCGTCGCGCGCGGCGGCAAGCGGGACGGGGTCCAGCTTATCGGGTGAGCCACACCCCGATCGCCAGCGCGACTGCGGCCATGCCAAGCGCAAGGCCGATGCGGCGCCGTAGGCGTGACCTGATCCCGAATAGGTCAGGATCCGGAAGGTGAGACGCGCGCGGCGGCAGAGGCTCGACCGGGCGAGGGGTGGCTTCAAAATCCATCAGCGTTGATCCTCACCCCTCCTTCACAGGAAGGGCCTCGATGGCGGTGGCGATGCGCTGCTGCGCCGATGCAAACCCTTGCACGAACTCTAGGCCCGGTCCGCCGATTGTCGTTGGCTCCCTCGCCGCCCCCGCCGCATCTCTCAGCGCAGCCGAATAGCCGGCGGCGAAGGTGCTGGGCGCGACAAGGAGGGCATCCGCGATAGCCTCAGCGAATGCCGGCCCCGGCCCCAGCTTCCCGCCGTGGCGAGCATGCCATGCAGCCCATGCCGCTGCGATCATCTCGGGGGTGGCCGTCAAAGCCCCTTCTCCTTCAGCGCGGCGAGAGCGGAACGGGCCATCTCCTGTAACTGATCGCGACTCCTGTTGAGGTTTGCGATATTCTCCAGCGCCTCCACCTCTCCCTCGCCCGCAGGCACGTCGTCAGCCATGTGCTTCGTCCTTCTGCTGGGCGGCGAGGGCTGCCGTGAATTCGTCGGGCAGGATGACGTTGCGAGGGCATGGGGCATCGAACATCCAACCAATGTCGCGTGGCTGATACCCCGCCAACCCACAGCCGATGGGCGTGACCTTGAAAGTCAGATGCGGGTGCGAAAGCGCAAACTCGATGAACGTCACAACGTGATTTGCGATGTCATCGAGCGGCAAGGTGCGGATATTTTTGTCCTTCGTCGGGATCGCGTAGCTTCGCCCTTGCAGGCCTTCACCACGTCCATAAATCGCGCCGTGGTGCTGCCGCGCATGAAGCGCAGCGCCTTTGCCGTGACGCCCGGCGCGGTTGCTTCCGAAGACGAAAATCTCGCTCATCAGTTCTCTCCTCTCGGGATATCGAGCGCAGCCAGGGGCGGGGTGGGGTCTGCGAGAGCCGTCTCAGCCTCGCTCGGTGCCGCGTCTGGGGCATCATCGAATGCCTCAAGAAGTTGCATGAGAATGGCCCGCATGCGCTTGTCGGTGGGCTTCCCACGCGTCACGACGTAGATGGCCCCCTTGCTATCCGACGACATGGTGATGACCTTGGCGTCTCGAAAAGCGAGAGCATCAATCAGAACGTGTTCGGTCGGTGGCATGTAGCCTCGGTTCCATGCGTCGTAATCGACAGGCGACAATACTGGGCCTTGACGCGCACCACTCATCGTCATCCTCCTACGGCCACGTTGGTTTCGTACCGCTCTCGACAGCGCCAAGGGCGAAGACGGAGAGGGCTTGGCGRGGGGTCATGAGCGAAATCTCGGATGCGTGAGAGCCGACAGGATCATGTCCTCAGYGATTGCTTTATTGCGATGCTGCGATCGGCCGACGTTGACGAACGCTACCGTCCCGCTCGGCAGATGTGTTATCCTGACGCCACTGTGCCCGGAGCCGACCTGTTGCCCGCCGCGCCGGTCCATGCCCTCGATTGGGTAAACCTCGATCAAAATATCCTTCGGGTCGATCTCGCTCAGCCCCATCACCGCCGTCCTCCCGCGAGAGCGAAGGAGCCGCCGGAAGCCAAAAGCCGTTCAGGGCATAGGAAGGCAACGCGGCCTTTGGGGTTGTTCCGCCACTGCTTGTCGAGAACCGTCAGCATCTCTGATGAGAGATCGAAGGCAGCCGCAACTTGGTCCAGAAGATCCCCCCAAAGGAGCCCGTCCTCGTGGACGCTCATGCCAAGCTCAAAGGCAAAAATGTTGACGCTGTAGTCGCCAGCCATCCGCAAGGCGACATCGACACTCGTCCAGCCGCGAGCATCCATCTCCTCGGCCAAGAAATATGCGAGTGGCAACCGCCCACCCGCTTCCGGGGAGGGGGAAGGGGTGGGGCCGGACAGCCCACCGGGGGTGGAGGTGTTCGCGTCAGGAATCGGATGCTTCATGGCCGTCACTCCGCAGCTTCGAGGAACAGAGACATCGGGGAAGGGCGCTTGGGGCCGGCCCGATCGCGGGGACGGTAGTTCGCCGCCACGATGTCGCGTGCTTCCGAGGGACAGACGCTGTTCCCGCACATGTAGCCCTGCTGCTCGAGCGTGAAGCTGATGATGGTGCCGTCCTCCAGGATGCCGCGGTCGATCACGTAATCGGGTCGGAAGCCCTGGGCATTGAAGCGCTCGCGCGGGGTCAGCATCCGCATGCCGATATCGACGATCGCGTACAGCACGCCGGCAACGGTCACTGTCACCAGGCCGTGGCGCGGCTTGGTCGAGACGGTGTGCAGCGGCTCGTCAACCGATTGCGAGGGCAGGCCCGTCCCGAAGTATTTGGCCAGGAAGGCGTAGACCGTGGCGGCGTGGTTGCCGCCGGCCGACGAGGTGCGAGACGGCTCCTCGATGCTGGCGTCGCGCCGATCACTGCCCCGCATGTTGAGCATATGAGCGGCGACGATCTGCTGCTGGGCGCCTGCTGTGGCGATCGTCGAAAGCGGCTCTTCTGCCGAGTGCGCCGGAGCGCCTGGGCGCGGGCCGCCATTGTGCTGCGCGAGGAAGGCAGCGACGACCGCCGCCTTGCCCGCGCCGCCGGCAGTGACGGTGCCCACAGGCTCGGCCGCGTCGGCCCCGACAGAGTTGCCGAACTGGCGCGAGATGAAAGCCGACACTACGGCGGCATTTGCACCGCCGGCCGTCATCGTGTGCGTCGGCTCGTCGGCCGCGCTGAAGGGCTTCTGCGCGTTGCGCATCGTGGCGAGGTGGACCGCCGCGAGGCTGCCTTCATTTCCGGTCGGCACGATGACCGGTGCCGGCTCCTCGACAGATCGCGTGCGCGGCTCCTGGCCGGGCCGCTCGCCATAACGGGGCACGAGGTAGGGCGCGACGAGGCAGAGGTCCGCCTTCGCTGTCTGCGTCAGGATCGGCTCGTCACCCGGGCGCGGCTCTGTCTGCGCAGCGCGGCCGCCGCAGCCGACCAGGACAGGGGCGACGATCGCGTTCTGATCCTTCGGCGACGCGCAGATCGTCTGCAACGGGTCGGCCGCATCCCGAACGCCGCCGCCTTGCTGGGCATAGGTGACGAAGGGCGTAACCAAGGCGTCGTCGCGCTTGCCGGTGACGGTGCCGAGCGGCAGGTCGACGTCGCGGTCGCGAGCGTGCGCCCGGCCGGTATAGTTCACCTTGACCACGAACGGCTTGGCCGAGTTGACGACGTAGCGCATCGTGCCCTTGGCGACCCGAGCCATCGTGTTCTCGGCCAGCGGCCGGATCGCGCGGATCCCGAGTTTCACCTTGATCTCCGCCGACGTGTCGAAGATCGAAGGGCAAGGCAGGCTGAAGTCGATGATGTCGGCCGCGGTGCGCCACGGCTTCAGCTGGCCGGCGGCGATCAGCGCGGCGTCTCCAGCATCGTTCGGATTGCCGTGCCGGCGCTCAGGCCAAGCGATCGGCTCGCCATCGCAGCGCATGACCATGTAGAGCCGCTTGCGGATCGTCGCCGCACCGCTCCACCAGGCCCGCCGCTCGCGCCACTCGACGACATAGCCGAGCGCCTCCCATGCGCGGACGAACTCCTTGAAGATCGAGCCCTTCTGTATCGGGCAGCGCTTGCCCTCCGCCGTGAGCGGTGCCCAGTCCTGGAATTCTTCCACATTTTCCAGGAAGACAACGCGCGGCCTCTGCCACTTCGGCATCTTGTTGACCCAGCCGAAGCACGACCAGGCCAAGCCGCGAATGTTCTTGTCGCGCGGCTTACCGCCCTTCGCTTTGCTATGATCCTTGCAGTCGGGCGACATCCACAGCATCCCGACGGGGTTGCCGCCGCACATGCCGATCGCGTCGATCTCCGTGACATCCTCGACCAGGTGCCGCGTGCCCGGATGGTTCATCCGGTGCATCGCCAGCGCGAACCGGTCGTGGTTCACGGCGATATCGGGATCCCTGCCGATCGCGGCCTTGATGCCTTCGCTGGTCCCGCCACCGCCGGCGAAGGAGTCGATCACGATCTCCCTCATGATCCGCGAGCCTCGCGGGAGGGAACGAAGAATCGCGCGCAAGCGTTTCCAACTCGCGCCTCGATCGCCTGGCGTTCGAGGGGCCGCGCAGTTGGAAGCGCCGTTGACGAATCGCAGGAAGCGAAAAGCCTTCTAAGCTGCTGGTCGCTGGTTCGAATCCAGCCGGGCTCGCCACTTCCCCCACGCCTCGGCCTGCCGCGAACGGGCGCCTTCAGGATCGACCATGAGCCGGAAAACCGCATGAGCGACGTCAGAGACAGCAACGGTACGGTGCTGAAGGATGGCGATTCCGTCACTCTTATCAAGGACCTCAAGGTCAAGGGCACCTCGGTGACGCTGAAGCGCGGCACGCTGGTCAAGAACATCCGCCCGACCGCCGAGCCCGGCGAGATCGAATGCAACGCCGACAAGGTCAAGGGCCTCGTCCTGAAGACGGAGTTTCTGAAGCGGGCCTGAGGCAAAGGGATTATCTCGGCATGACGACCGACGGGTCGTCTTTGATGTAGCCTTCTATGAGAGGCCACCAGCAGCGACGCAGCGATTGATCGCCTTGCGCCATATGGGCGTCCGGCATGTGCTCGTCGCCGCGCCAGCTCCAAACCGCTTCGTATAGGTGACCACAGTTCAAGCGTCGTAACAGCCTTGCGTCTGCGCGCGGGCGGCAAATTGCTGTAGAGGCATCTGCGGTTTGTCAGCGAGGTTAACGTGTCAAAGTTCGATTTGAAGGTCGTCTTGGACGACGTGCGGGCGCGAGACACCGCGCTTCTAAACATGATCGTGGCAATCGACAGGCAGGCACTGGCGCTCTTCAGGATCTACGTGACGCTTGCCGTTGCTCTGGGGTCCGCTGCGGTCGCGGGGGCATATTCTTCAACTGCGAATGTGAACAGCTGGATTGTCTGGGGAGCTGGTTCAGCTGCCCTGGGGCTCGCTGTCGGGTGTCACTTCTGCATCACGACGGTCCGCTCAGCCAAACTTGGCGTTCCGGGCAAGAACGCGGATTTTTGGAAGTGGGCGCTTCGTGATGACATCTCTGAAGAGGCCATGGTCGACGCCTACCTCAAATATTCTGATGATGCCCAACAGCAGAACTACCGCGTCAACGATCAATCGACGCGGTCGATGAGGATTGCGAAACGACTCGGGGTCGCTTCGGTGGTCATTGGCGGATCAATCGCAATAGCAGGTGCGACGGGGCTAGCCTCTAAGGCCTGGTCGGCCTTGGCGGCCGTGGCGAATCTCGGGTGATCATTCGATCTGGCGGCGGCGGTGGCGGCGGGGGTGGCGGGGGAGGCGGCGGCTCGTTATTCGACATGCGCTTGCCCTTGATTGCTGCTGTTCAGCATCGACGCGATATCAGCACGCCGCACAGTTGCGAGTCGAGTGGATGGTCGACTGTTCAGGATCGACCATGAGCGACGTCAAAGACAGCAACGGTACGGTGCTGAAGGATGGCGATTCCGTCACTCTTATCAAGGACCTCAAGGTCAAGGGCACCTCGGTGACGCTGAAGCGCGGCACGCTCGTCAAGAACATCCGCCCGACCGCCGAGCCCGGCGAGATCGAATGCAACGCCGACAAGGTCAAGGGCCTCGTCCTGAAGACGGAGTTTCTGAAGCGGGCCTGACGCTGCGTCCTTTGCGAAACTCACTCCTCTCGTCCCCAGTTCCGCAGCTTCCTGATAGCCCCGGCCGGGTCGGTCGGGCGGCGCTTCCATAGCCCGCGCGCCAGCCCAAACGCAAAGAACAGCGCGAAACTCGGCAGTGCGGCCGCGATCGGCGCGGTCACCAGCCCCATGGCGCATCCGCCGGAATCGCCGACACCGCATTTCGGATCGAAGATCATCGCACCGATCACCAGAAGGGCGACGACCAGCGGGCCGAGTAGCAGGCCCCAGAGCCCGGCCCGCAAAGCCGCCAGAAGAAGTTTGCCCATGTCGGCCTCCGCGTTCACGCTCAAGGCTAGCGCCGGCCGCCGCCCATGTCATGCATCCGGGATGCATGCGCCGCGCTTGCGATGGCCGGGCAGGCGGCCTAGAACCGCGCCGGCCATGGCATTTGCGATGGCTTTGCCTTGATCGCGCCCGAAAGGCCCGCCATCCCGGCAGCGTCCCCCTTGCCGGCCTTCGTCGGCGCGCCGGGGCCGATAGCCCCGCCGTTTCGGCATGTCACACGCGCGACCCTTGCCGGTTGCAGGGATAGACCATGGTTTCGCTCCGGCCCGCGATCGACCGCCTGACGGCAATGGCCAGCGCCAGCCATCTGCGGGCCTGCGCCTTCCTGCTGCTGCTTTCGCTTGCCGCGTTCCTGCCGGGCTTCGTCACGCTGCAGCCGCTCGACCGCGACGAACCGCGCTTTGCGCAGGCGTCGAAGCAGATGCTGGAGACCGGCGATTTCGTCGACATCCGCTTCCAGAGCGAGGCGCGGCACAAAAAGCCGGTCGGCATCTACTGGCTCCAGAGCGCCGCGGTCTCGGCCGGTGAAGCACTGGGCGTCGAGCGTGCCCGCACGCAGATCTGGCTTTATCGTCTGCCGTCGCTGGTCGGAGCCGTCGCGGCGGTGCTGCTGACCTACTGGGCTCTGCTCGCCTTCGTCAGCCCACCGCTGGCGTTGCTCGGTGGCGCGTTGATGGCGGCCTGCGTGCTGCTCGGCGTCGAGGCCCGCATCGCCAAGACCGATGCGGTGCTGGCTGCTTGCGCGGTTGCGACCATGGGCGCGCTGGCGCGAACCTGGCTCGATTGGACGCGCTCGCTCGCTTTCGTACCCGACCGCCGCAACTGGCTGGTGTTCTGGAGCGCAACCGCGCTCGGCCTGCTGATCAAGGGGCCGATCGTGCCGATGGTCTGGGGGCTCGCCATCCTGGTGCTGAGCCTGAACCTGCGCTCCTTCCGCTGGCTTAAGCCGCTGCGCTTCGGCTCCGGTCTGCTGCTCTGCCTGATCGTTGTCCTGCCATGGTTTGCCGCCATCGCCGTCAAGACCGGCGGCAGCTTCTTCGCCGAGAGCGTCGGCAACGACATGCTCGGAAAGGTCGCGGAAGGTCAGGAAAAGCACTGGGGGCCGCCCGGCCTCTATCTGTTGATTTTCTTCGGCACCTACTGGCCGGCGGCGGCTTTTGCCGCGATGGCGGTCCCCTTCGCCTGGGTGCGCCGCCGCGAGCCGCAGATCCTGTTCCTGCTCGCCTGGATCGTGCCATCGTGGATCGTCTTCGAGGCGGTCCCGACCAAGCTGCCGCACTATGTCCTGCCGCTCTATCCGGCGATCACGGCGCTGCTTCTGCTGGCCGTCGTCAATGGCGGCGTCGATCGTTTCCGGCGCGGCGCGGTCGCCACCGCCGCTCTGGTGTTCCTCGTCCCGCTCGCGCTGGTGGGTGCGATTCTCTACGGCAACTGGACGCTTGATGCGACGCTGCCCTATGCGGCGTTGCCGGCTTTGGGCCTGGCTTTGATCGTCGCCTGGCTGGTGGTCGCCGCCTTTCGGCGCGGCGACCTCGAAGGCGCGCTCTGGCGCAGCGTGCTGGCGAGCCTGCTGCTCGGCCTCGGCGTCTACGGCTTCTCGGTCGAAAGCCTGCGCTCGCTCAGACTTTCGCCGCGACTTGCCGAGACCGTCGCGGCGGCAGGCTGCGCTGACCCGAAGGTCGTGACGCTCGGCTATCGCGAGCCGAGCCTCGTCTTCGTCACCGGCACCGATCTCGCCATGGCTCCCGACGGCGCGGCGGCCGCAGCGTTCCTGAAAGAGCCTGGCTGCCGCATCGCTTTCGTCGAGCAGCGTTTCGCCGGGCAGTTCCAGACGGCGCTGGCTCAGTCCGCCCTGACGCCGCGGCTGCTCACGACCCTGCGCGGCTTCAACCTCAATGGCGGGCGGCGGCTTGAGATCGCCGTCTTCCTGCGCCAGTAAACCTGCCATGATGGGTGCGATGATTGGTTCTTGCCCTGCTGGCCGGCTTGACGCAGTTTGCGCGCCGCTTCCCCGGATGATGTTTCCTTGACCGATCCAACCGCATTTCAAACGCCGATTCTCAGCGTCGTCGTTCCCGTCCGTAACGAGATAGGCAATGTCGGGCCGCTGCTGGCCGATATCGAGACGGCCTGCGCCGGGCTCGCGGCGTTCGAGGTCGTCTATGTCAATGACGGCTCGAGCGACGGCACCCATGCCGCGCTGGTCGCGCTGGCGGCGAGCAGACCCTGGTTGCGCATCGTCAGCCATGCCCAATCCTGCGGCCAGAGCGCGGCCGTCAGGACCGGCGTGCGCCATGCCCGCTCGGCCGTGGTGGCGACGATGGACGGCGACGGCCAGAACGACCCGTCCTTCCTGCCGGCGATGCTGGAAGCCTTGCAGCAGGCGGGGATGCAGGCCGGCCTCGTCCAGGGTCAGCGCGTCGGGCGCAAGGACACCGGCTTCAAGAAGCTGCAGTCTCGGATCGCCAACGGCGTGCGCGGTCGCCTCCTGAAGGACGGCACCCGCGACGCCGGCTGCGGCTTGAAATGCTTCCGCCGCGAGGCCTATCTCGCACTGCCCTATTTCGATGCGCTGCATCGCTTCATGCCGGCTTTGATGGTGCGCGAGGGATACAAGGTCGTGCATCTCGATGTGCGCGACCGGCCGCGCCTGACCGGCGTCTCGAATTACGGCTTTTTCGACCGCCTCTGGGTCGGCATCCTCGATCTCGCCGGCGTCTGGTGGCTGATCCGTCGCCGTAAGCGCGTGCCGCAGGTGATTTCGGAGACCAGGTGATGCTGATCGACCTTCAGCACAAGATTGGTGGCTATTTCCACGACGTCTTCATCAACAATGTCGACTGGTGGGTGTTGCTGGGCGTCGTCGCGCAGGGGCTGTTCACGATGCGCTTCGTCGTGCAGTGGCTGGCGAGCGAGAAGGCCAAGCGCTCGGTGGTGCCGATGACGTTCTGGTGGTTTTCGATCGGCGGCGGCGCGCTCCTGCTGATCTACGCGCTTTATCGCCGCGATCCGGTTTTCATCGTTGGCCAGGGCTTTGGCCTGTTCGTCTATCTCCGCAACCTCCAGTTCGTGTTGCGGGCGAAGGCGCGGGGCGAGGACACCAGCGCTGGGCCGGGTTGAGGTCTGCCGCCTTCACGCCATGGCGCGCCGGCGAAGTCCAGAGTCGTCGCCACGCGCCAGACTTTGCAGTTGAAGGGCAGCACCGGGATCAGCCGGTGTACGGCTTCGATTCTCGCGCCACGGGTCAGGCTTGACCACCTGTTGAAACTCGCATGTGATGCGATCGGTGGAACGGGGCGCCACCGACGATGCAGCCGTTGCTTGACGCTCAGGAGCGGCTCTGGCAATCGACGTAGCGGAAACGTCGCTCAAATTATGTGCAGTCGGGTCAGGTTTCTGCCCAGGGCTGGCGATGCAACCGGACGGCCCGCCGGCATGGCCCGGCGGGAGACCTCAACGGGAGAGATATCTATGAAGACATTCATTGCAGCCGCGATTGCAGGGCTCGGGCTCGCGATCTCCGCCACGGCGGTGTCGGCGCAGGCGCCCTCGACGCTGTCGCAGGTCAAGTCGCGCGGCACCCTGAACTGTGGCTCAAACACCGGCCTCGCTGGCTTCGGCGTGCCCGACGCGCAGGGCAACTGGGTCGGCCTCGACGTCGATATGTGCCGCGCCGTCTCGGCCGCGATCTTCAACGATCCGGCCAAGGTCAAGTTCATCCCGCTCTCGTCGAAGGATCGCTTCACGGCGCTCCAGTCGGGCGAGGTCGATCTGCTCGTCCGCAACTCGACCTGGACGATGTCGCGCGACACCTCGCTCGGCCTGCTGTTCGCCGGCGTGAACTACTATGACGGTCAGGGCTTCATGGTCCGCAAGAAGCTCGGCGTGACCTCGGCGCTGCAGCTTTCGGGCGCTTCGGTCTGCACCCAGCAGGGGACGACGACCGAACTCAACCTCGCCGACTTCTTCCGCGCCAACAACCTGAAATACGAGGTCGTCGCCTACGCTTCCGCCGACGAGACGATCAAGGCGTATGATGCTGGCCGTTGCGACGCTTTCACCACGGACGCGTCTGGCCTCTATGCCGAACGCCTGAAGCTGACCGCGCCCGACGATCATATCGTCCTGCCGGAAATCATCTCGAAGGAGCCGCTTGGACCTTCGACCCGCAACACCGACGTGCAGTGGTTCAACCTGGTGAAATGGGTCCACTACGCCATGATCAATGCCGAGGAACTCGGCGTGACCAAGGCCAATGTCGACGAGATGATGAAGTCGCCCAACCCCGAGATCAAGCGCCTGCTCGGCACCGAGGGTAAGTTCGGCGAAGGCCTCGGCCTGACCACGGACTGGGTCTACCGCATCGTCAAGAACGTCGGCAATTACGGCGAAAGCTTCGAGAAAAACGTCGGCACTGGCTCGCTTTTGAAGATCGCTCGCGGTCAGAATGCGCTCTGGACCAAGGGCGGCCTGCAATACGCCCCGCCGATCCGCTGATTGAACTTGGCGGGCGCCGGGATCACCGGCGCCCGTCTCGATTTGACGAAACGTAATATTTCTCCACGCCACGAAAGGATAACGATCGGACCGTCTGGCTTGGTCCGGGACTTGCTACATCTTCGAGAACGGGAAGGAACCCGTTCCGCCAACAGGGGAAACAACCATGAAGAAATTTTTCGCCGCTGCTCTCGTAGCGGCTGCAACCACGGTCTGCGTCGGCGGGGCGCAGGCACAGACTGCGACACTGGCTCAGGTCAAGAGCCGCGGCATCCTGCATTGCGGTTCGGGAACGGGCCTTGCGGGCTTCGGCATCCCCGACGCCCAGGGCAACTGGACCGGCCTCGACGTCGACATGTGCCGCGCCGTCGCCGCCGCGATCTTCAATGATCCGCTCAAGGTCAAGTTCATCCCGCTTTCGGCGAAGGACCGCTTCACCTCGCTGCAGTCGGGCGAGGTCGATCTGCTTTCGCGCACCACGACCTGGACTCTGTCGCGCGACACTTCGCTCGGCCTGAACTTCGCCGGCATCAACTATTTCGACGGCCAGGGTTTCCTGGTCCGCAAGAAGCTCGGTGTCGATTCCGCGCTGAAGCTCGCCGGCGGCTCGATCTGCACGCAGCAGGGCACGACGACCGAGCTGAACCTCGCTGACTATTTCCGCGCCAACAAGATGAAGTACGAGGTCGTCGCCTTCGCCAGCAACACCGAGACCGTCAAGGCCTATGAGTCCGGCCGCTGCGACGCCTTCACCACGGACGCGTCGGGCCTCTATGCCGAGCGCCTGAACCTGACGACCCCGGCCGACCACATCGTGCTGCCGGAGATCATCTCGAAGGAGCCGCTCGGCCCGGTCGTGCGCCATGGCGACGATCAGTGGCTCGATATCGTGAAGTGGGCTCACTACGCCATGCTGAACGCCGAGGAGCTCGGCATCACCAAGGCCAATGTCGACGAGATGCTGAAGTCCGAGAATCCGGAGATCAAGCGCTTCATCGGCACCGAGGGCAAGTTCGGCGAGCCGATGGGCCTGACCAATGACTGGGCCTACCGGATCATCAAGCACGTCGGAAACTACGGCGAGGTCTTCGAGAAGAATGTCGGTCAGGGCTCGCTCCTGAAGATCGCCCGTGGCCAGAACGCGCTCTGGACCAAGGGTGGTCTGCAATACGCGCCGCCGATCCGCTGACGCTTTGCGGGAGACGGGCATCGGTGGTTTGCGCCGATGCCCGTCGATCCCGGACACACACGCTCGCGCCCCGAATGGCGCCCGCGTGGTCCGGGACTTGCTATGCGATTTGGCTGCGGGCTCGATCCCGCCGCTGAAACAGGGGAACGTAATGAAAAAATTGGTAAAATCAGCTTTGGTGGTCGCGTCGATCGCGCTCGGCGCCGGCGCGGCTGCGGCGCAGACCACCACGCTGAGCCAAGTCAAGGCGAGGGGCGTCGTCACATGCGGCACCAGCCCGGGCCTTGCCGGCTTCGCCATGCCCGATGCCCAGGGCAATTACTCGGGAATCGACGTCGATCTCTGCCGCGGACTGGCCGCCGCGATCTTCAACGACCCGCTGAAGGTCAAGTTCGTCCCGCTCTCGTCGAAGGATCGCTTTACCGCGCTTCAGGCCGGCGAGGTCGATCTGCTTTCGCGCACCACGACCTGGACGCTGTCGCGCGACACCTCGCTCGGCCTGAACTTCGCCGGCATCAACTACTATGACGGCCAGGGCTTCATGGTCCGCAAGAAGCTCGGCGTCGATTCCGCGCTGAAGCTCGCCGGCGCCTCGGTCTGCGTCGCCCAGGGCACGACGACCGAACTGAACCTCGCCGACTTCTTCCGCGCCAACAAGATGAAGTACGAGGTCGTCGCCTTCGCCGGCGGCGATGAGACGATCAAGGCCTATGAATCGGGGCGCTGCGACGTGTTCACCACCGATTCCTCGGGCCTCTATGCCGAGCGTCTGAAGCTGCAGGTCCCGACCGACCACATCGTGCTGCCCGAGATCATCTCGAAGGAGCCGCTCGGCCCGGTCGTGCGCCATGGCGACGATCAGTGGCTCGACATCGTCAAATGGACCCACAACGCCATGCTGAACGCCGAGGAACTCGGCATCACCAAGGCCAATGTCGATGGCATGCTGAAATCGGAAAACCCCGAAATCAAGCGCTTCGTCGGCACCGAGGGCAAGTTCGGCGAGCCGATGGGCCTGACCAATGACTGGGCCTACCGGATCGTCAAGCATGTCGGCAATTACGGCGAGGTTTTCGAGAAGAATGTCGGGCAGGGCTCGCTCCTGAAGATCGCCCGTGGCCAGAACGCACTCTGGAACGCCGGCGGCCTGCAATATGCGCCGCCGATCCGCTGATGCGTTTCGCCGCGAGAGATTGAGATCATAGAAACGACCGGCGGCGGCGCTGACCTGCCGCCGGTTCATCGGCCGCCGCTAAAACAAAAAAGGGCGTAACAGGTGTCGACCATTCCGACCGAGACGGCTCAGCCAGGCAAAGCCTCGCTGCTCTACGATCCCAAGATAAGGGGCTATATCTACCAGATCGCCCTGCTCGCCATTGTCGGCTTCCTGATCTATTCGGCCGCCTCCAATGCCATCACGAACCTTCGCGCGCAGAAGATCGCCTCGGGCTTCGGCTTCTGGCACAACGCCGCGGGCTTCGACGTCAACCAGAAGCTGATCCCGTTCTCGGCCTCGGGTTCGACCTATGGCGAGGCCTTCTATGTCGGCCTGCTGAACACACTGCTCGTGGCGTCGATCGGCATCGTACTCTCGACCTTCCTCGGCTTCTTCGTCGGCGTGTCGCGCCTGTCAAGCAACTGGGTCCTGTCCAAGCTGGCGATGGTCTATGTCGAGGTCATCCGTAACCTGCCGCTGCTGCTGCAACTGTTCTTCTGGTACAATGCGGTGCTGAAACCGCTGCCCAATCCGCGCCAGTCGATCGAACTGCCGGCCGGCTTCCTGCTCAACAACAGGGGCCTGTATATTCCCGATCCGCAACTCGGGCCGGGCGGCAGCCTCATCGTCTGGACCTTTCTGATCGGCATCGTCGCCTCGATCGTCTTCCGGTTCTGGGCCGCCAGGCAGCAGGAGGCGACGGGCAAGCAGTATCCGGTCGGCTGGGTCGCGCTCGGACTGATCATCGTGCTGCCCTTCTTCGTCTATCTCGTGACGGGGCGGCCGGTCTCGTTCATCTATCCGGAACTCGCCGGCTTCAACCTGCGCGGCGGCATCCAGATCTTTCCGGAGTTCGTGGCGCTGCTGCTGGGCCTCACGACGTATACGGCAGGCTTCATCGCCGAGGTGGTCCGCGCCGGCATCCTGGCTGTCTCTAAGGGGCAGACCGAAGCCGCCAACGCGTTGGGCCTGCGCGCCGGGCCAACGCTCAAGCTCGTCGTCATTCCTCAGGCCATGCGGGTCATCATCCCGCCCCTGACCTCGAATTACCTCAACCTGACCAAAAACTCTTCGCTGGCGGTCGCGATCGGATATCCCGATCTCGTCCAGGTCTTCACCGGCACGGTGCTGAACCAGACCGGGCAGGCCGTCGAGGTCGTCGCCATCACCATGGCGGTCTACCTCACGATCTCTCTGGTGACGTCGATGTTCATGAACATCTACAACAAGCGCATGTCGCTGGTCGAACGGTGAGGGCGCAACGATGACCGACGCAACAATCGAAAACGCCCCCTTCGCCTTCGTCCGCAAGGAGACGCTGCCTCAGGAGACCCCGCCGCTCTCGGTCGCAGGGCCGATCGCCTGGATCCGGAACAACCTGTTCTCCGGGCCGGTCAACTCGCTGATGACGCTGGTGTGCATCTACATCGTCGTCACCAGCGTGCCCGAACTGGTGAAGTTCTACTTCGTCGATGCGGTCTGGAGCGGAACCAACCGCGACGCCTGCCTCGCCGACAAGGTCGGCCGGCCGGTCGGCGCCTGCTGGGCCTATATCGGCGACCGCTTCCAGTATTTCGTCTACGGCTCCTATCCGGTGCCGCAGCGCTGGCGCGTCGACATCGTCTTCGTGATGTTCGCGCTCGGCATCCTCTGGATGCTCTGGGACCGGATGCCGCTGAAGAAGGTCGGCTTCTTCTACTTCTTCGTCCTGCTGCCGATCAGCGCCTATCTGCTGCTGCTAGGAGGCCCCAATGCCGAAGGCTTCCTGCGCTGGCTCATCGGCCTGACGCTCGCACTCATGGTGATGTATACCGTGCTGTCCTTCGCGCCGGGGCTGTCGCGGTTCTGGATCGGCGAGGCCTTTCTCGCTGTCGAGGAGGCCGCGCCGCCGTGGAAGCGGTTCTATCGGCCCAAGCGCCTCGTGCTGCTTTCGCTCGTCCTGTTCGGCTTCATCGCGATCCTGGCTCAGACGGCGGGCCTTCCCCGCGTCGACACCGGGCTCTGGGGCGGCATGATGGTGACCTTCCTGATCGCGGCGGTCGGCATCGTCTTCTCGCTGCCGCTCGGCGTGGTGCTGGCTCTCGGGCGGCGCTCGAAGTTGCCGATCATCCAGCTGATGTCGGTCGTATTTATCGAGTTCGTCCGCGGCGTGCCGCTGATCACCGTGCTGTTCATGGCCAACACCATGCTGCCGCTGTTCGTGCCGCAGGAGTACTCGCCGGATCGCCTGCTGAGGCCTCTGGTCGGCGTCGCCCTCTTCGCCGCCGCCTATATGGCGGAGGTCATCCGCGGCGGCCTGCAGGCCATGCCGAAGGGCCAGTACGAGGGCGCGATGTCGCTGGGCCTCGGCTACTGGCAGATGATGCGGCTGATCATCCTGCCGCAGGCGCTCAGGATCGTCATTCCCGGCATCGTCAACACCTTTATCGGGCTGTTCAAGGATACGACGCTGGTCACCATCGTCGGTATCTTCGACTTCCTGCGCACCATCGAGGCGACCCTGGTCGATCCGACCTGGGCGACGCCGACCACCCGCGCGACAGGCTATGCCTTCGCCGCGGTCTTCTATTTCCTGTGTTGCTGGGGCATGTCGCGCTACTCGATCTCGGTCGAGAAGCGGCTTGCCGCCGGTCAGAAGCGCTGAGAGGACCAAAAACATGGCCATGGCAGAAACCACACCTCACGCCCGTCCCGCGGCGCTGAAGCAGACCTCGCTGAACACGCCCACCGCCGTCGAGATGATCGGCGTCAACAAGTGGTATGGCGAATTCCACGTGCTGCGCGATATCAACCTGAAGGTCTCGCGCGGCGAAAAGCTCGTGATCTGCGGGCCGTCGGGCTCCGGCAAATCGACCATGATCCGCTGCATCAACCGTCTGGAAGAGCACCAGAAGGGCAACATCATCGTCGATGGCACCGAGCTCACCAACGACCTCAAGAAGATCGACGAGATCCGCCGCGACGTCGGCATGGTGTTCCAGCACTTCAACCTGTTCCCGCATCTGACGATCCTCGAGAACCTGACGCTGGCGCCGATCTGGGTCCGCAAGATGCCCAAGAAGGATGCCGAGGAAATCGGCATGCACTATCTGCGGCGCGTCAAGATCCCCGAGCAGGCGCTGAAATATCCGGGCCAGCTCTCGGGCGGCCAGCAGCAGCGCGTCGCGATCGCCCGCTCGCTCTGCATGAGCCCCAAGATCATGCTGTTCGACGAGCCGACCTCGGCGCTCGACCCGGAAATGGTCAAGGAGGTGCTCGACACCATGGTCTCGCTTGCCGACGAAGGCATGACCATGCTCTGCGTCACCCACGAGATGGGCTTTGCCCGTCAGGTCGCCGACCGCGTCATCTTCATGGATGCCGGCCAGATCGTCGAGATGAACGAGCCCAACGCCTTCTTCAAGAACCCGCAGCACGAGCGCACCAAGCTCTTCCTGAGTCAGATTCTGCACTGATCCATCGCTGATCTTCGCTGGATTCAAGACGGCGCGCCGGGCATTCCGGCGCGCCGTTTGTTTTGCGGTTTAAACTTCCGGTTATTGCCTCTGTACGAGCTGTTCATTGCGTCAAGCAGCGGCCTTGAAATGGCCTATCGGGAACAATGCGGTCGCGAAGCGGTTTCCTCTCCAACTTGGAGGACAAAACCATGAAACGCCTGATCCCCGCTTTGATCGCCGTAACCCTGCTCGGCGGCACTGCCTATGCCCAGTCGATCAACATCGGCCCCGGCGGCGTCGGCATCGATACGCGCAGCCCCGGCGAACGCGCGGTCGAGCGCGATATCCGCCGAGACGAGCGCGCCCGCGAACGTGACCGTCAGGATCGCCGTGACCGTCGGGTCGAGCGCCGTGGCGACGACTGCCGCACGATCACCACCCGCGAGGAAACCCCGCGCGGCGTCGTGCGCCGCGAGACCCGCGTCTGCGATTGACGCCTATCGCGAGGACGACCGCTTCCGCCCTGGCGGCGTAGCTGATCCGATACTCGCCGTGACAAAAAAGCCCATCCGGCACACGCCGGATGGGCTTTTGGATTTCTGGAGGCCGAACCGCTTCCGCAATGGGCCGGTCCGCTATTTCCCGTCGCGCGCCTTCACGGCCGCGTCGGGAAAGTCGGAGAACAGTCCGTCGATGCCGAGGTCGAAGAACGCCTTGTACTCCGCGGCCGGGTCGCCTTTGTAGTTGGAGGCAAGCCGCTTGGGCTCGCTACGGAACGTCCAGCTATGGACGGAGAGGCCGACGGCGTGGGCGTCCCTGACGACGTTCGTCGGTGCGATCAGCACGCGGTCCCGCTCGTCGATGACGCCGTCCTTGTTGAGGTCCTGCGGCTTGCCGTCATCGCCGAGCATCTGCCTGCCGGCCATGATGTAGGGTTTCCACGGCGCGATGATATCGGCATAGGTGCTGACCTCTTTCAGCCCTTCCGGCGTCACCAGATCCTTGAAGGTGCGCTTGTCGCCGGTCACGATGAAGTCGTAGGGCTTGTCGAACGGCGCGGCGAGCACGATGCCGCCATCCTTGTCGACATCGTCGGCATCGACGAGTTGGCTCAGGCGCAGCTGCGTCTTGCCACGCAGATAGCGCAGATTGGCGGTCTCGAAACTCTGGATGATGACCGGGGAGGTTTTTTCGGTCCAGCCGGCAGCCTTGAGCTGGTCGAGCAGCCGGTCCTCCAGCGGAAGGCCGATCGCGGCATGGAAGATCGAATGCTTGGTCTCCGGATAGATGCCGATGACGCGGCCGACCCTGGCGCTTTCGGATTTGGCGAGATCGATGATCTCCTGGAAGGTCGGGATCTCGCATTTGCCGTTATGAGACTGGTCGCGGTCTGCGAAGGCCTGTTTGGCGCGCAGCGTCTTGATCTCGGCCAGCGTGAAATCGCCGGCGAACCAGTCGGTCGTATCGACGCCGTCGATTTTGCGCGTGGTCTTGCGGCTGGCGAATTCGGCCCGGGTCGAGACGTCCGTCGTGCCGCTCATGATCGGCTCGTGGCGCGCGATCAGGACACCGTCCTTCGTCGCGACCAGATCGGGCTCGATGAAGTCGGCCCCTAGCTCGATGGCGAGCTTGTAGCTTTCGAGCGTATGTTCGGGCCGGTAGCCGCTGGCGCCGCGATGCCCGACGATCAGGGCCTTCTGGCCCGAGAGCGTGGGGGCGGCGGTTTGCGCCAGCGCGATATGCGGAGTCGCCATGGCAAGTCCGAGGCCGGCCGCCAGGCCGGCCGAGAGCAGGGTCTTCATCATCGCATCGATCCTTGGTCGCGTTGTTTCGGGCGCGACCCTGATCGGGCGATGTGACAGGCGGTTGAAGCTGCGCCGCCTGGCATCATGAAGCGATGGTCGTTCGCCTCAGCGGCGCGGGCCGTTCTCGAGCGTGGACTTGGCGTCGAGGCGCTTTGCCGGCGGCGGGGTCAGATCCTGCTGCGGGGTGGCGCAGGCGGCAAGGCCCAGGGCGAAGAGGCCGGCGAGAACAAGACGGCTGGCGCGCAGCATGGAACGATACCTTTTTGTCGTAGCGTGGCTGTTGCCACGTCTTTCGGCTTGTGGAAGGACCGCGTCAAGAGCTTCGGGCAGGGTCGGCCATGACCCTCCGTCATGATCGAACTGGTCCAATGCGAGATCGCGTCCCCGTGCCCAACCTCAATACTGCCTCAATCCAATGACACCTGCCGCCCGCATCAGCGCCGCCGTCGAGGTGCTCGACGACATCATCCAGCGCCGCCGGCCGGCTGCCGATGCCCTCAAGGACTGGGGGCTGTCGCGGCGTTTCGCCGGCTCCAAGGATCGCGCCGCGATCGCCTCGCTGGTCTATGACGCGCTGCGCCGCAAGGCTTCCTCCACTTACGCGATGGCGTCGGAGACGCCGCGTGCGCTGGTGCTGGGCATGCTCGGCCGGGTGCGCGGCATGAGCGCCGACGAGATAGCGAGCCTCTGCTCTGGCGAAAACCATGCGCCGCCGCCGCTTGATGCCGAGGAACAGGCCAGGCTGGCGGCCTTTTCGCTCGACGGCGCGCCCGACTGGGTGCGCGCCGATGTTCCCGAATGGCTCTGGTCGGCGTTTTCGACGACATTCGGCGCGGATGCGATCGGCGAGGGACAGGCGCTGGCCGGCCGGGCGCCTGTCGATATCCGCGCCAACCGCCTGCGCTCGAGCCGCGAGGCGCTGCTGCACGATCTCGCCCATCTCGCGCCGGAGAGCGGGGCGTGGTCGCCAGACGCGCTGCGTTTCCAGCCCGGCCATGACGGGCGCGGGCCGTCGTTGCAGACCGAAGCGCCGTTCTTCGCCGGCGCCTTCGAGATCCAAGACGAGGGCTCGCAACTCGTCACGCTGCTTTCGGGCGCAAAACCCGGCCAGATCGTGATCGATCTCTGCGCCGGCGCAGGCGGCAAGACGCTCGCACTGGCGGCGCTGACGAACAATGAGGGGCGCATCTTCGCGACCGACCTCGACAGCCGTCGCCTCGCGCCGCTGCATGATCGCCTGGCGCGTTCGGGCGCGACCCATGTCGAGATCCGCATCCCGCGCTCGCGCGGTCATGAGCCTCTGGCCGATCTTGCCGGTCAGGCCGATCTCGTCCTCGTCGACGCGCCCTGCACCGGCTCGGGCACCTGGCGGCGCAATCCCGACGCCAAATGGCGCGTGCGGCCAGGCGCGCTGGCCGCACGCATCAAGGATCAGGCCGAGGTGCTGGCCCGCGCCGCGCGACTGGTTAAGCCCGGCGGTCGCATCGCCTACATCACCTGCTCTGTGCTACCCGAAGAAAATGACGGGGCGGTGGCTGCGTTCCTCCAGCGTCACGCTGGCTTCGCTATTATGCCGTTGGCCGAGCTGCTCTCATCCGGCCAGGGTGATTTCGGGTTGCTGGCGCGCTTTGCCACAGAGTTCGGCATGCAGTTTTCGCCGCGGCGGACCGGCACGGATGGTTTCTATCTGGCCGTATTGCGGTACGATGGCTCCAAGTGAAACAGGAAGCTATTGCAATGGCAAAGCTTGTGATCGACGATGTGGACGATGAGATATTGGCGCGCCTAAAGGATCGCGCAGCGGCGCGATCACAGTCGGTCGCCGAGATGGTCAGAGACATCATCGTCCGTGCGATGCCGTCACAAGAGGCTGCTTCCGAGGCGTTCCGCAGGATACGTGCGCTGACGCCTCCTGTACCGCAAACGGACAGTACGGACATCATCCGGCAATTGCGCGATGAATGAATTGTTGGTGCTGGACGCCAACATCATTGTGAAACTCCTTGTCGAAGAACCACGGTCGGACATCGCTCAGCAGATATTCGACGACGAGCGCTTCGTTTTCTATACGCCGGCGCACGCGCTGGCCGAGGTGGTGGAAGTCCTCTGCCGAAAGATTCGGCTACGCGAAGCCGATGAACAGCAATTGCGGCAGGCGCTCATCTGGTTGCCCGGCTCCTTCCTTACTGTCCCGGTCGAGACCTTACTTGAGCGCGCAGTGGACCTTGCGCTTAAAAATGCAATCGGAATCTATGATGCATTGTATGTTGCGCTGGCGTTGGACCGCGACATCCGGCTGGTTACGGACGATCAACGCCTGGCAAATCGCTTGAAAGGCTCATTGGCAGGTGAGCGGATCGTTCTGCTCACAGATGCGTTGCATGTGCTCTGAAAGCGCCAAAATCGAAATCGAAGTTGAACGACAGCGCGCATATCGTTACGCCGCTCGGCATGACACAGCCGCACGACTCCATCCTCATCATCGATTTCGGTAGCCAGGTGACGCAGCTCATCGCGCGGCGTGTGCGCGAGATCGGCGTCTATTGCGAGATCGCGCCGTTCCAGTTGGCCTCGGAGGCGTTCCAGCGCCTGACGCCCAAGGGCGTGATCTTCTCCGGCGGCCCGGCCTCGGTGCCCGACGAAGGCTCGCCACGGGCGCCAGAAGCAGTGTTCTCGTCGGGCCTGCCATTGCTCGGCATCTGCTACGGCCAGCAGACCATGGCCCAGCAGCTCGGCGGCAGGGTCGAGAGCGGCCATGCCGCCGAATTCGGCCGTGCCGACGTCTCGATCGTTACGCCGTCGGCGCTGTTCGAGGGCATCTGGGAGGAGGGCGGCCGCTACCCCGTCTGGATGAGCCATGGCGACCGCGTCACGCAGCTGCCGGCCGGCTTCTCGGTCAAGGCGACCTCCGAGAACGCGCCCTATGCGGTGGCGAGCGACGAAGCCCGGCGCTTCTACTCGACCATGTTCCACCCTGAGGTCGTGCACACGCCCGATGGCGCGAAACTGCTGCGCAACTTCGTCGTCACCATCTGCGGCTGCGTGCCCGACTGGAGCATGTCGGCCTATCGCGCCGAGACGATCGCCAAGATCCAGGCGCAGGTCGGCAAGGGCCGCGTCATCTGCGGGCTGTCCGGCGGCGTCGATTCCGCCGTCGCCGCCGTGCTGATCCATGAGGCGATCGGCGACCAGCTCACCTGCGTCTTCGTCGACCATGGCCTGATGCGCGAGGCCGAGGCCGAACAGGTCGTGACCCTGTTCCGCGACAGCTACAACATTCCGCTGGTTCACGTTGAAGCCGAAGAACTTTTCCTCTCCGAGCTCGCCAAATGCGGCGCCGACCCGGAAGCCAAGCGCAAGACCATCGGCCGGCTCTTCATCGAGGTCTTCGACGAGGAGGCGCGCAAGCTCGGCGGCGCGGATTTCCTGGCGCAGGGCACGCTCTACCCCGACGTGATCGAGAGCGTCTCCTTCAGCGGCGGCCCCTCGGTGACGATCAAGTCGCACCACAATGTCGGCGGCCTGCCCGAGCGCATGAAGATGAAGCTCGTCGAGCCGCTGCGCGAACTCTTCAAGGACGAGGTCCGCGTCCTCGGCCGCGAGCTTGGCCTGCCGGAAGCGTTCGTCGGTCGCCATCCTTTCCCCGGCCCGGGCCTCGCGATCCGTTGCCCCGGCGAAATCACCCGGGAAAAGCTCGACATTCTGCGCAAGGCCGATGCGATCTATCTCGACGAGATCCGCAGGGCCGGTCTCTACGACGTGATCTGGCAGGCTTTCGCGGTGCTGCTGCCGGTCAAGACGGTGGGCGTGATGGGCGACTACCGCACTTACGACCATGTCTGCGCGCTGCGCGCCGTCACCTCGGTCGACGGCATGACGGCCGATTTCTATCCCTACGACATTGCCTTCCTCGGCCGCACCGCGACCCGCATCATCAACGAGGTCAAGGGCATCAACCGCGTCGTCTACGACGTGACCAGCAAGCCGCCCGGCACGATCGAGTGGGAATGACCCGCGGCGGAAGGCGGCGGGTGGCGCCTAGCTTTTGGACACAGGGGCTTGGTCGGTAGCCGGAAGCTCCTTGAGGATTTGGACGCTGACGCCCTGGCGTTCCAGCCTTTCGCGCCCGCCCATTCCTTCCAGTGCGAAGACGAAAAGCGCCGTACTGCACTGCGCGCCGAGACGTCGCAGCAATTCGACTGTCGCGAGAGCGGTCGAGCCGCTCATCAGGCAATCGTCGATCACGGCAAAGCGCCTTCCGGCCAGCTGACTGCCTTTCGAGACCACCACGCCATTGCCGAGTTCGTAATTCGCCATCAGGTTGCCGATGACATTCGTCCTGATGGAGCCGACCTTGCGGATATCGAGGAAGCCGAGGCGCTGGCGATAGGCGATGGCTGCGGTAAAGCCGAACCCGCCCATGTCGATGCCGGCCAGAACCTCGATATCCGCCGGCAACCGGCGCGCCAGTTCATCGACCAGGACATGCGCGATCTCGGGATCGGTGGTCATCGGCGCGGTGTCGGGGAAGTTCACGCCGGGGCGCGGGTGATTGCGCCAGACGCGATAGGTCACCGGCAACCTCTCGCCGTGCTCCAGCGCGATCTCGGTGGAGCATTCGGAGATGCTCAGGGCGTTACCGGTCATCTTGCGTCTGTCCTACGATTTCATGCAGAGGTGATGACGGCGGTGGCGGGCGGCCAGCTCGAATCAATTTGAAAAAAGCCGCCTTAACGATGGCGCAAAGTATGGTCGAAACTCCCTTTCGGTTGTGTTGAGATGACGGTGCAACCGATCCTGAGATTTCCTGATGCCCGGCTGCGGCGCGTGGCCGAGCCCGTCACGCGTTTCGACGACGCCCTTCACGCGCTTGCGGCAGATCTCGTCGAGACGATGCGGGCGGCGCCGGGCATCGGCATCACGGCTCCGCATCTCGGCATCGCGCTGCGTGTCGTCGTGATCGAGCTGCCGGGAGAGGACGTCGTCCGAACCTATGTCAACCCGCGCATCATCCAGGCCTCGGAGGAGACGGCCCGTCACCCCGAAGGCAGCGTGTCGATGCCGGGCGTCACGGACGAGGTCGAACGTTCCGCCCAGGTGCGGGTGCAGTATCGGGGCATGGACAACGTTGAGCATATCGAGGATGCCGATGGCCTGCTCGCGGTCTGTCTGCAGCACGAGATCGACCAGCTCGACGGCATCTTCTGGATCGAGCGCCTATCGCGCCTGAAGCGCGACCGGCTGATCAAGCGCTATGACAAGCTGGCGCGGCGTTGAGGCAACGGGGACGGCAATGGCGATTACGATCTATGGCATCAAGAACTGCGACACGATGAAGAAGGCCCGCAACTGGCTGGAGGGGAAAGGCGTCGCCCACAGCTTCCACGACTACAAGGCTGGTGGCATCGACGCGGCCTCGCTGGCGCGGTGGGTAGGCGAGCATGGCTGGGAAACGGTGCTTAACCGCGCTGGCACCACCTTTCGCGCGCTGCCGGACGGTGAAAAGACCGGCCTCGACGCCGACAAGGCGATCGCGCTGATGCTGGCGCAGCCCTCGATGATCAAGCGACCGGTTCTCGACCTCGGCGGACGCACCATCGTCGGCTTCAAACCGGAGACCTATGCCGCCGCGCTCGGCTGAGCTTCGCCTGCATGGCGGTCTCGCGTGGTCGTGGCCTTTTGCCGAAGGTCCGTCCGCGCTAAGCCCGCGCCATGACAACTCCTAGCTTGCAGACCGATTTCAGCTTCCACCGTCTCGGACAGGACGGCGCCGCCCGCACCGGCGAGATCCGGATGCCGCGCGGCGTGATCCGGACGCCGGCCTTCATGCCGGTCGGCACGGCCGCGACCGTCAAGGGCATGTATCCCGAGCAGG
Organism: Allobosea sp. P2_A10; assembly: GCF_056405115.1. NCBI lineage: Bacteria > Pseudomonadati > Pseudomonadota > Alphaproteobacteria > Hyphomicrobiales > Alloboseaceae > Allobosea > Allobosea sp. P2_A10. The sequence goes on from NZ_JBFUCS010000016.1 coordinate 25,248, forward strand.
TCCGGGCGCTCGGCGCCGATGTCGTGCTCGGCAACACCTATCACCTGATGCTGCGGCCCGGCGCGGAGCGGGTGGCCAAGCTCGGCGGCCTGCACAAATTCATGAACTGGCCGCACCCGATCCTGACCGATTCCGGCGGGTTCCAGGTGATGTCGCTGGCGAACCTGCGCAAGCTGACCGAGGAGGGCGTCACCTTCCAGTCCCATATCGACGGCTCGCGGCACATGCTCAGCCCTGAACGCTCGGTCGAGATCCAGAACCTGCTCGGCTCCGACATCGTCATGCAACTCGACGAATGCGTCTCGCTGCCTTGCGAGGACGCGGTCGCCGAAAAGGCGATGCGGTTGTCCTTGCGCTGGGCCGAGCGCTGCAAGACGGCCTTTGGCAATCCAGCGGGCCGGGCGCTCTTCGGCATCGTGCAGGGCGGGGTGGTCCCGGCGCTCAGGACCGAAAGCGCGCGCGAGCTCGTCGCGATGGATTTGAAGGGTTATGCGATCGGCGGCCTCGCCGTTGGCGAGCCGCAGGACGTCATGCTGGCGATGATCGAGACGGTCGAGCCGCATCTGCCGCAGGAAAAGCCGCGCTATCTGATGGGCGTCGGCACGCCCGACGATCTCGTCGAGGCCGTCTGCCGCGGCATCGACATGTTCGACTGCGTGATGCCGACACGGGCCGGCCGCCATGGCCAGATCTTCACCCGCTTCGGCCGCATGAACCTGAAGAACGCAAAACATGCCGACGATCCGCGCCCGATCGACGAGCGCTCGTCCTGCCCGGCTGCCAACGGCTACGCTCGCGCCTATCTCCACCATCTCGTCAAGGCCGAGGAGATGCTCGGCAAGATGCTGCTGACCTGGGTCAACCTCGCCTACTATCAGGAACTGATGGCAGGTTTGCGCGCCGCGATCGCAGCCGGATGCCTGACCGACTTCGTCGCCGAGACCAAGGAAGGCTGGGCGAGGGGCGAACCGGCTGGCGAAGCCGCGTGATCGATCCTTGGCTGGGGTTTCTGCTCTTCAAGATGGCGGTCGCGGCCGGTGTGGTCGTCGGCTGCTCGCTGCTGGCGGAGCGCGCCGGACCGCTGGTCGCGGCGATGATCGCGACGCTGCCGATCTCGGCTGGACCGGTCCTTGTCTTCCTTGCAATGGATCATGATGCGAGCTTCATCGCAGCCGGGACGCTCGGCAGCATGGGCTCGAACCTGGCCAATTCCGGACTTTCGCTGGCCTACGTCCTGCTGGCGCAGCGCCATGGCATGGTCTTGAGCCTCGGCGCGGCATTGGCGGCATGGGTTGCTGTCGTGTTCGGCCTGCGCGTCGCCGAGCCGCCCTTCGCCGTGATGCTGGTAGCGACGCTGCTCGTCTTCGGCGCGCTGCATGCGCTGTTCCAGCCATATCTCGCTGCACGTCCCAGGACGCCGCCGCGCCCGCCCTGGTATGCGATTCCCCTGCGAGCGGGCGGCGTCGCCCTGCTGGCTGGAACAGTCACGACCATCAGCAATCATGTCGGGCCTGCCTGGTCGGGCGCTCTGGCCGCGCTGCCGATCGTGCTGTCGAGCATGATCGCGATCCTGCATCCACGCATCGGCGGGCCGGCGATGGCGGCCGTGATCGCCAACAGCGCGCTTGGGTTGATGGGCTTTGGCGTCGCGCTCGGCTTCGTCCATCTGACGGCGGTCGCGCTCGGCTCAGGCCTGTCGCTGGCTCTCGCGCTCGCCATCGGCTGGAATCTCGCCTTGATGGGGCTCAAGCGCGGCGCGCGCCGAGCGCCGCCATGAGGCGATGAACAGTCCGCCGATGATCAGCGAGATCCCGGCGATCTGCAGGCCGCTGGGAATTTCGCCGAGAATCGGAATGCCGAGCAGGGTTCCGATGACGGGGATTGTGGGCGGAAACCGGCCGACGACGGCCGGTCCCAGTACGCGAGCGGCCCAGCTCCAGATCCACAGGCCGAGGATAACATTGAAGATGCCCTGGTTGATCCCGTGCAGCACGATGACCCACCACGGCGCGACGTCGAAGCCGCGAAAATAGAACAGCGCGTAGAACGGCAGGTAGACCAGCGAAAGCACGGAGACGACCGCCGTCGCCTTCAGCGCATCGACCCGCCAGTGCTGGATCAGCAGGGGATAGCAGCCCCAGATCAGCCCGACGCCGATAAAGCAGAGATCGCCGAGCAGGATCGTCGGATTGGTGTGCGTGCTGCCGGCGATGCCGAGCGAGATCAGGCCGGCAAGCACTGCGCAGACGCCTAGCAGCAACTGGCGCGTCAGTTTCGCGCCGAACAGGATGACGCCGCCGACAATGCCGATAACGGTGACCAGCCCAGGGCCGATCGTCGCGCCATGGGCGGCTGGCGCATAGGTCAGGCCCGTCAGCAGAAGGTAGCTCATCGGGAAGCCGCTCATCACCGCCAACGCGAGGCCACGGCCCCAGCCGACGCCGCCGCAGGACGAGAGTGGTTTCGAGAGAAACGCCGGCAGCAGGATCAGCCCGGCGGTGCCGAAACGCAGCGCCAGAAGGTCATGCGAGGTCAGGCCGTTGAGCACGGCGTGCCGGCTCACCACGAAATTCAGGCCGAAGATCAGCATGGCCACCGCCATGCCGCCGAACGCCAGACGCCAGCGCAGCAGCGCCCTGGCCGCAGCGACGTTCTCGGGAATGGGCGCCAACTGGTCCATGCTCCGGCTTAGCGCCAAACCCGGAGCCGCCGTTATGCACCTGCGCGCATGGCGCCTGCGCGCCCTTTTCGCAGTGCAGCAGAAACACGACGATACATTCGGTCTCAATTGCTCCCTGCTTCGGCCTTTCTCGCGCCGGAGGGTGAGCGCCCTGTGAGACCGTCAACAGGAAGCCTCTCGATGCAGCAACCGTCCTTAGTCCGTGCCTCCGCCCGCCTCTGCAGCCAATTTGGTAGTCAGGTCGTGATTTCGGCTGCGGCCTCGGCCGTCGCGGCCGTGCTGCTGGCGGCTCCGGCGATGCTGTCGACTCCGGACGGCGCGGCGAAGACCATGCTTGTGCAAAGCGAGCAGTCGGGTTGGATCTCGCCGATCGCGGCGGACGGCAAGATCAGGGACCGCCATCACGATGCCGTGGCCCTCGTCACGTCGTCAGAGCGCGCACCCGGCCAAGGGTTGCTTACTCCGGCCATGATCGCGATGCCGATGAGCGTGAATTGGCCCGAGAGCAGTTTCGATGAACGCCTCGTCGCGGAAAAAGCCGCGCCGGCGCCCGTTCGCGCACGGATAGCGGAACTGCACGTCACTGCGCCGCAGCCGGTCCCTGTCCGAAAGGCCGCGCCGGTCGCGGAGCGGCCGAAATCGGCGCCGGTTCAGCTGATAGTGTCGGCAAGCGCTCGTCCGGCGCCGGCTGCGCCGGCGTTGCAGACTGCCGCCCTCGAAGAATCTGGGCCAGGGCCTATCGGGCGCGTCGGCGATGTGATGACGAGCGCAGTGGGCACGGTCGGCGCGGCAGGGATCTGGACGCTGTCGCGCGCCTCGAGCCTGCTGCCGCGCCTTTGAGGCTCGTGCTCAGGCCAGCGCCTTGAGCGCGGCGCGGCCGGCATAGACCGCCTGCGCGCCGAGCTCTTCCTCGATGCGCAGGAGCTGGTTGTATTTCGCCGTCCGGTCGGAGCGGGCGAGCGAGCCGGTCTTGATCTGCCCGCAATTGGTCGCGACCGCGAGATCGGCGATCGTCGCGTCCTCGGTCTCGCCCGAGCGGTGCGACATCACGGCGGTGTAGCCGGCGCGCTGCGCCATCTCGACGGCGGCCAGGGTCTCGGTCAGCGTGCCGATCTGGTTGACCTTCACCAGGATCGAGTTCGCCGTCTTCTCCTTGATGCCGCGCGACAGGCGGGTGACGTTGGTCACGAAGAGATCGTCGCCGACGAGTTGGCACTTGCTGCCGACGAGGTCGGTCAGCACCTTCCAGCCCTCCCAGTCGTCCTCCGACATGCCGTCCTCGATCGAGACGATCGGGTAATTGGCGACGAGCTTGGCAAGATACTTCGCCTGCGCCTTGGGATCGCGCGTCTTGCGCTCGCCTTCATAGACGTAAGCGCCATCCTTGAAGAACTCGGTGGCGGCGCAGTCGAGCGCCAGCGCGATGTCCTCGCCGGGCTTGTAGCCGGCCTTTTCGACCGCCTGCATGACGAAATCGAGCGCTGCTTCCGCCGATTTCAGGTTCGGCGCGAACCCGCCCTCGTCGCCGACATTGGTGTTGTGGCCGGCGTCGTGCAGCGCCTTCTTCAGCGTGTGGAAGATTTCCGAACCCATGCGCAGTCCCTCGGCGAAGGAGGGTGCGCCGATCGGCATCACCATGAATTCCTGGAAGTCGATCGGGTTGTCCGCATGGGCGCCGCCATTGACGATGTTCATCATCGGTACGGGCAGGACGCGCGCCGAGGTGCCGCCGACATAGCGGTAAAGCGGCAAGCCCGATGCTTCGGCCGCGGCCTTGGCGACGGCGAGCGAAACGCCCAGAATCGCGTTGGCGCCGAGCTTGCTCTTGTTGGGGGTGCCGTCGAGATCGATCATCGTCTGGTCGATCGCAGCCTGGTCCTCCGCATCCATCGCGACGATCGCCTCGGCGATATCGACATTCACGGCCTCAACGGCCTTGAGAACGCCCTTGCCGAGATAGCGGCTCTTGTCGCCGTCACGCAGTTCGACAGCCTCATGCGCGCCGGTTGAAGCGCCTGATGGTACAGCGGCGCGGCCCATCGAGCCGTCTTCGAGCACGACATCGACCTCGACGGTCGGGTTGCCGCGGCTGTCGAGGATCTGGCGGCCGATGATGTCGATGATCGCGGTCATGGAAAGCTCCTGAGCGGACGAAACGGGAATGATGGCGCGCTTCTAGCCAACGCAGGCGCGCAACGGAAGGGGCGGGTGGCGTTCCTTGCTGCAACGCCATAAAAGGCCGCCTTCAAGGAGCAGCGCCATGACCCTCGACGCCTCGACCCTTCAGCTCGGCCACGCAACCGCCATGCCGGCCTCGCCCGCCGAGGCCAGGCTCGACCGCGTGCCCAATCCCCATCCCGGCACGGGTTATCTCGCCCGCTTCACCTGCCCCGAGTTCACCTCGATATGCCCGGTCACGGGGCAGCCCGATTTCGGCATTCTTGTGATCGACTATCTGCCCGGCGACTGGCTGGTCGAATCGAAATCGCTGAAGCTCTATCTCGGAGCCTTCCGCAATCACGGCGCATTTCACGAGGACTGCACCGTCGGCATCGGCAAGACGCTGGTCGACCTGCTTGAGCCGGTCTGGTTCCGCATCGGCGGCTACTGGTATCCGCGCGGTGGCATCCCGATCGACGTATTCTGGCAGAGCGGCGAGCCGCCCAAGGGGGTCTGGATTCCCGATCAGGGCGTCGCGCCGTATCGCGGCCGCTGAGCCGACGCTCGGCCGGGTTCAGGTCCGGCTTCCGGCCAGCGGCAAAATGCGCGGCGTAATCTGACCCAGCACCGCGATCGCGATCGCAAAGATGATGATCGCCGGCGCGGTGCCCAGCAGATGCATCGCGATACCCATCACGACAGGTCCCGTCGCCTGGCCGAGAAAGAAGCAGCACGCGAACAGCGCGACAGCCGAGCCGCGCACCGATGGAGCAAGCTCCGTCGCCTGCGCCTGGAACGTCCCGTGCAGCAGGAAGAAGCCGAAGCCCTGCACGCTGAACAGGATGATCGCGGTCCACCACGGCCAGTCGAAGGCAAACAGGGCAAGCGCTCCCGCGCAGATCGCGCCGCCGGCGCGGGTCATCATCGAAGGCCCGACGCGCTCGACCAGGATGCGTGTCGATAGCCCGTAGACGAGGCAACCGAAGCCCATGCCGGCGATGGCGAGGCCCGCTTGCGCAGGACCGACGCCCGAACGCTCGAACAGGATCGCCGCAACATAAGCCGGGATGCCGAACAGGAGGACGCCTTCGATGATGACGATGCTGTAAAGCAGCTTGGTCTTGGGATTGGCGAAGACGATCCCGTAATTGGCGAGCGCGCCCGACAGGCTGAGCGGCCGGCGCGTGACGTTGCGCCGCGGCTTCAGCACGATGGCGACCAGCGCCGCCGCAAGACTGGCGATGAGCGCAGCCGCAAGGAAAGGCGCGCGCCAGCCGGCATGTGTCGCGATCAGCCCTGAGCAAGCCGAGCCCGCCATCTGCCCGACGATCATCAGGACGAGAAACTGTCCGAGCGCGATCTGCCGTTCCTTCATCGGCGCCCGGTCGCCGATTGCTGCCATCGCGATCGGGATCACGCCGCCAGACGCGATACCCGTGGTCGCGCGCACAAACGCCATGACCTCGAACGACCAGGAAAAGGCAGCGACAGTTGAAAGGGTGGCCAGCACGATCAGGCAGATCAGGATGGTGCGGACCTTGCCAATCGAATCCGCAATGGGACCAAGAAAGGGCTGGCCCAGCGCATAGGACAGCGCGAAGGCCGTCACCATCACGACGACCTGCGGAATCGTGCGTGAAAACTCGTTCGCCAGCGTCGGGATCAGCGGGTCGACGATCCGCATCGTGAAGGTCGACGCGAAACCGCAGGCTCCGAGAACGAGAATGAGGCGGCGAAGGGCGGCAGGCGAGGGCGCGGCGTCGGGCTGTGCGGCTTTTTGGCTTTCAGACATAAGCCAGCGTAGGCAAGGGATGCGCCTTGGCAAGGCGATCGAAGCCTTGCAGCCCTGCGATCAGCGCAGGGAAGTCGGCCAGCGGCACCATGTTGGGGCCGTCGGAGGGCGCCTTGTCGGGGTCGGGATGGGTCTCGATGAAGACGCCGGCGACGCCGACCGCCACTGCAGCGCGCGCCAGCACGGGCACGAATTCGCGCTGTCCGCCGGAGGAGGACCCCTTGCCGCCCGGCTGCTGCACGGAATGCGTCGCGTCGAAGATCACCGGCGCGCCGATCTGCGCCATGATAGGCAGGCTGCGCATGTCCGAGACCAGCGTATTGTAGCCGAAGGAGGCCCCGCGCTCGGTCAGCATCACATTCGCGTTGCCGCTCTCGGTGATCTTGGCTGCGACATTGACCATATCCCAGGGTGCGAGGAACTGACCCTTCTTGACGTTGACGACCCGGCCGGTCTTGGCGGCCGCGACCAGCAGGTCGGTCTGGCGGCACAGGAACGCCGGAATTTGCAGCACGTCGATGACCTCGGCTACGGCCGCGCACTGGCTCGCTTCATGCACGTCGGTCAGCACGGGCAGCCCGGTCCGCTCGCGGATTTCGGCGAAGACGGGCAGGGCGGCTTCGAGTCCCATGCCGCGCTGGCCTCGCGCGCTGGTGCGGTTGGCCTTGTCGAAGGAGGTCTTGAAGACGATGCCGATGCCGAGCGAGGTCGATATTTCCTTGAGGGCAAATGCCATTTCGAGCGCGTGGTCGCGGCTCTCCATCTGGCAGGGGCCCGCGATCAGCGCCAGCGGCAGGCTGTTGCCGAAGCGGACCGGCTTGGCGAGGTCGGCGCCGATGGTCACGATGGCGTTTGCGGTCATGAGATTGGTCCCGGCTGGCGAAGGGCCGCCGGGCTTATGTCGCTCAGACCGCCCGGGTCAAGCAGGAGGCTGCACCGACAAGCTCGGCGCGATCGCGCCAAACACACTGGCGAAGCAGCACGGAGGTCTGTAAATTCCAACGCGAAGCATTATCTCGATGCAAATGCAGGATCACGGATTGAGACGTTCAGCAGCGATGGGCGATGTGGCAAGGTCGGGCGCGGCAACGCGTGCCGAAGACCCGTCACGCCTGCCGCCCGGTATGGCCGACCGACCAAAGCGCCCCGGCTCTCCCGCCGATGGCGGGCGCGACGCCGGCACCGCGGTGCTCACCCGCACGCGGACACGCAAGCCCAATCTCTACCGCGTGCTGCTGCTGAACGACGACTACACSCCRATGGAATTCGTCGTTCACGTCCTCGAACGCTTCTTCCAGAAGGATCGCGCCGCGGCGACGCAGATCATGATGCATGTGCACCAGAACGGCGTCGGCGAGTGTGGCATCTTTACCTATGAGGTCGCCGAAACGAAGGTGACGCTCGTGATGGACCTTGCGCGCAAGCACATGCATCCGCTGCAATGCGTGATGGAGAAGAAGTAGTCTTGAGATTCGATGGTCCGGCCTCGACCACCCTTCTGAAAACGGAATAGGAGCGCTATCCGTGCCGAGTTTCTCGCGCAGTCTCGAACAGGCGCTTCACCGGGCTCTCGCCCTCGCCAATGAACGCCACCACGAATACGCCACGCTGGAGCATCTGCTGCTGGCCCTGGTCGACGATCAGGACGCCGCAGCGGTCATGCGCGCCTGCAGCGTCGATCTCGATACGCTCCGGCGCAACCTCGTCGACTATATCGACGCCGAACTGACCAATCTGGTCACCGACGGGCGCGACGATTCCAAGCCGACGGCGGGCTTCCAGCGCGTGATCCAGCGTGCCGTGATCCATGTCCAGTCCTCGGGTCGCGAAGAGGTCACCGGCGCAAACGTGCTCGTCGCGATGTTCGCCGAGCGCGAGAGCCACGCCGCCTATTTCCTGCAGGAGCAGGACATGACGCGCTACGACGCGGTCAACTACATCAGCCACGGCATCGCCAAGCGCCCGGGCGCCGGCGAATCGCGGCCTGTCCGGGGCTCCGAGGAGGAACCCGAGCAACAGCGCGATGCGCGCGCGACCGATCAGAGCAGCGACACCGACAAGGACAAGAAGAAGAAGGAAAGCGCGCTCGACGCCTATTGCGTCAACCTGAACCGTAAGGCGCGCGACGGCCGCATCGACCCGCTGATCGGCCGCGAGGCCGAGGTCCAGCGCACGATCCAGATTCTCTGCCGCCGGCAGAAGAACAATCCGCTGCTGGTCGGCGACCCTGGCGTCGGCAAGACCGCCATCGCGGAGGGCCTGGCGCTCAAGATCATCCGCGGCGAAGTGCCCGAAGTGCTCGAGGACGCGACGGTGTTTTCGCTGGACATGGGCACGCTGCTCGCCGGCACGCGCTATCGCGGCGATTTCGAGGAACGCCTCAAGCAGGTGATGAAGGAGATCGAGGGCCACCCCAAGGCGATCATGTTCATCGACGAGATCCACACGGTGATCGGCGCTGGCGCGACCTCGGGAGGCGCGATGGACGCCTCGAACCTGCTGAAGCCCGCGCTCGCTTCGGGCGGCTTACGCTGCATCGGCTCGACCACCTACAAGGAATACCGCCAGTATTTCGAAAAGGACCGCGCGCTCGTCCGCCGTTTCCAGAAGATCGACGTCAACGAGCCCTCGATCCCCGATACGATCGAGATCCTGAAAGGCTTGAAGCCGTATTTCGAGGAGTTCCACAAGCTCCGCTATACCAATGACGCCATCAAGGCCGCTGTCGAACTCTCGGCGCGCTACATCCATGACCGCAAGCTGCCAGACAAGGCGATCGACGTGATCGACGAGACCGGCGCGTCGCAGATGCTGGTCGTCGAGGCCAAGCGCAAGAAGGTCATCGGGGTGAAGGAGATCGAGGCTGCGATCGCGACGATGGCGCGCATCCCGGCCAAGACCGTCTCCAAGGACGACGCCGAGGTGCTGCGCAATCTCGAACAGACGCTGAAGCGCACGGTCTATGGCCAGGAGAAGGCGATCGAGGCTCTGTCCTCGTCGATCAAGCTCGCCCGCGCCGGTCTGCGCGACGGCGAGAAGCCGATCGGCTGCTATCTCTTTGCCGGCCCCACCGGCGTCGGCAAGACCGAGGTCGCCCGCCAGCTCGCAACCTCGCTGGGTGTCGAACTCGTCCGCTTCGACATGTCCGAATACATGGAGCGCCACACGGTCTCGCGGCTGATCGGCGCGCCTCCAGGCTATGTCGGCTTCGACCAGGGCGGCCTTTTGACCGACAAGATCGACCAGCATCCCCATTCCGTGCTGCTGCTCGACGAGATCGAGAAGGCCCATCCCGACCTGTTCAACATCCTGTTGCAGATCATGGATCACGGTAAACTCACCGACAACAACGGCAAGCAGGTCGATTTCCGCAACACGATCCTGATCATGACGACCAATGCCGGCGCCGCGGACATGGCGCGCAACGCTTATGGCTTCACCCGAACCAAGCGCGAGGGCGAGGATACCGACGCGATCAACAGGCTGTTTGCGCCGGAGTTCCGCAACCGGCTCGATTCCGTCGTGTCGTTCGGGCATCTGCCCAAGACGGTCGTCGCCCGCGTCGTCGACAAGTTCGTGCTCCAGCTTGAGGCGCAACTCGCCGACCGCAATGTCACGATCGAACTCTCCGACGAAGCGCGTGAGTGGCTGGTCGAGAACGGCTATGACGAGGCGATGGGCGCAAGGCCGATGGCCCGCCTGATCCAGCAGACGATCAAGACGCCGCTCGCCGACGAGGTGCTCTTCGGTCGGCTCAAGAATGGCGGCGCGGTCAAGGTCGTGGTGGTGCAGTCGGAAACCGGCATCAAGGTGCTCGGTCTCGAATTTCCCGAAGGGCCGGTCAAGCCCAAGAAGGAGAAGGCCGTCGCAGCGGCTGGCGAGAAAGGTGACCGCAAGCCGCGCGCCAAAGCCTCGGTGGCCGACAAGCCGGTGTCCGGCGGGCCTCGCCGCTCGCCCAAGGCCGACGATGGCGGCCCCACCGACTCGCCCAAGGCGCAGCGCCCGGTGCGCTCCGTGCCGAAGGTTCCACTGACCAAGGCCTGAGCCCGTGTTCTTCAAACGCAAACCTGCCGGCATGCTGGCTCAGACGGCCGAACCCGCACCGGAGCAGCCGGTGCGGGAGACGAGGCAGCGGCTCGGCTGGTTCGAAAAGCGCGAGCGGCGCAGGCGGCGGCGGAAGGCTTTCGAGGAGGTGCTGGGCTGGATCCTGGTTCCGGCTTTCCTCTACCTGATCTATCTCGGCGTGAAGGCCGTGGGCGGTGTCCCCAAGGAACTGATCGATTTCGGCAACGAACTGATCGGGATCGTGATGAAGGGCGGGCGCTGAACGGCGCGCGCGAAAGCCGGACGCATCATTGCAACCGGCGCAGGGCCGCCCGCGCGACGCCGGATATCGGTTTACCGGCGATGGCAGGATAGAACCGGTACGATACCGGTCTGACAAGGCCAGCCTTCTTCATCGGCGACGGATTCGGCACGCGTGCAGATACAGTCATGAGAGTGTCGCCCGATTGGGGCTGGCAGCGCGTCGCGCTGGCCGGCATGCGCGACGCGCTGTCTTTCCCCGCCTGGATGGTCGGCTTCGGTCTCGTCGGCATCGGCTCGCTGGCGCGCGATGTCGGCTATCCCGTTGAGGTTGCGGTGCTGTCGACCATGCTGGTCTGGGCGGGGCCGTCGCAGGTGATCTTCTTCGCCTCGATCGCGGCCGGCGCGGCCTGGAGCGCGATCGCGGTCGCGATCGGCTTCGCTTCGCTCCGTTTCCTGCCGATGACGGTCGCGATCCTGCCGCTGCTTCGCAAACCAGGCCAGAGCATCGGGATGCAGCTTGTGCTCGCGCATTATGTTGCTGTGACCGGTTGGGCCGAAGGCCTGCGCCGCCTGCCGGCCGTGCCGCCGCCCCAGCGCGTCGCCTATTTCATCGCCTTCTGCCAGACCTGCATGACGGTGAGCGCGCTCGGAACCTTCGCGGGCTATTATCTGCTGGGCGCCCTGCCGGTGCCGCTCGCCGCCGGCCTGCTCTGCTTGACGCCGATCTTCTTCCTGACCTCGCTTGTGGCCGGCGCCCGCGCCCGCAGCGATGCGATCGCCATAGCGCTTGGCCTGGCCTTCGCGCCGGTGGCGGACCGCTTCGTCGGCGGAGGTTTCGACCTGATCGTGTCCGGCCTGATCGGTGGCAGCATCGCCTTCGCGCTCGGCCGGAAGCGGGCGAGACCGGCATGACGCAGCCCATCGCCTGGCTCGACGGTCCGCTCTGGCCCTATCTCGCCCTTATTCTGTTCGCGTTCCTGCCGACGGAAATCTGGCGCTGGCTTGCCGTCGCACTGGCGCGTCGGGTCGATCCCGATTCTCCGCTACTGGACTGGGTAAGGGCGGTCGCAACGGCCTTGCTGGCAGGCGTCGTGGCGAAGCTGATCATCGCGCCGCCCGGCGTTCTGGCGGTGGCGCCGCTGGCGCTGCGGGTCGGTGCGCTCGCCGTGACGGTTGCGATAATCCTCACAAGCCGCAGTCGTATCGTTCCGGCCGTCCTTGCCGGCGAGGCGACGCTGATGGCGGGCATCTGGCTGCTGAACTAAGCCGCTACCCGCGGCTATAAGCGGTCTTCAGCGCCATCCGGATTTTTTCGGCGTTCGACGCCAGAACCTCCGGCTTCTCCATAGCGCCAGTGTGGGGACGCAAGCTCACGCCGTCATGGCGCGGCATGACATGGACATGCAGGTGGAACACGACCTGCCCGCCAGCCGCCTCGTTGAACTGCTGGATCGTCACGCCATCGGCGGCGAAGGCGGCCTTCACCGCACGCGAAAGCTTCTGGACGGTCAGCGCCACGGCCTTGAGTGCATCGGCTGGCGCATCCAGCACGTTCCGGCAGGCGGCTTTGGGGATCACCAGCACATGCCCGTCGGCGCGCGGCATGATGTCCATCAGCGCCAGCGTCTCGGCGTCTTCGTAGACCGTCTGCGAGGGCAACTCCCCACGCATGATGCGGGCGAAGACGTTCGAGGGGTCGTAAGGCGTCATGGCGGGCATCCATCGGTTGCTCAGGCTTCGCCACCCTTGCGGAACGGGCTTTCCGCCGCAAGCGCCTCCTGCGCCTGCGCGATATGTCGGCGTTCATTGGCGAGATAGGCGGCGACCGCGCGTCGCAGGCCGGGATCGGCGAGATGATGCAGCGAGCGCGTCACGACCGGGCGATAGCCCCGGGCCAGCTTGTGCTCGCCCTGCGCGCCGGCCTCGACCCGCACGAGCTTGTGGGCGATCGCATAGTCGATCGCCTGATGGTAGCAGAGCTCGAAATGCAGGAAGGGATGCTCCTCGATGCAACCCCAGTTGCGGCCATAAAGCGTGTTGCCGCCGCGAAAATTGATCGCGCCAGCGATGTAGCGGCCGGCCCGCCGCGCCATCACCAGCACGATGCGCTCGCCCATCGCCGCACCAACGGCGGAGAAGAAGGCGCGGTTGAGATAGGGCCGGCCCCATTTGCGCGCGCCCGTATCCTCGTAGAACGAGTGGAAGTCGTCCCAGACGGCTTCGGTCAGCTGTGGCCCCGACAGCGCTTCGACGGTGATGTCGTTCGCCAGCGCCTCGCGCCGTTCGCGCTTCAGCGCCTTGCGCTTGCGCGAGGCCAGCGTCGCTAGGAAATCTTCATAGCTTTCAAAGCCTTCGTTGCGCCAGTGAAACTGGAGATCGTGACGCTCGATATAGCCGGCCTCGGCGAGCGCGCTCGCATCAGGCTCCTGAGCGAAGGTGACATGGACCGACGATGCATCGGCCTGATTGCGCAGGGCGTTCAAACCGGAAATCAGACCGGCTCGGCCTTCACTTGCGCGAGGCCCGTCCGCCACCAGCAGGCGCGGACCTGTCGCCGGCGTGAACGGGGCCGCCACCTGCAGCTTGGGATAATACTGTCCGCCGGCTCGGCCATAGGCGTCCGCCCAAGCATGGTCGAAGACATACTCGCCCTGGCTGTGGCTCTTGAGGAAACTCGGCGCCGCCGCCAGCAATGCGCCCGCGGCGTCCTCGACCAAAAGATAGGCCGGCGACCAGCCCGTCCGCCCGCCGACGCAGCCGCTCTCCTCCAGCGCGCGCAGGAAGGCATGCGAGACGAAGGGATTGTCCGGATCGATCGCAGATCCGGATGGATCCGCAATAACCTCGCCCAGCGCCGCGTCCAGGGCGGACGGATTCGCGCAGGCGTTCCATGCCGCGGCAGGCACGGTTTTCAGCGACGTCGCGACGCGAACCCTGAGGTCGTCGCGCCCGTCAGTGCTCAAGGCGTGAAACCCTCGAAGACCATCTGGTCGGCATGTCGTGCGGCCCGCTCGCGATCCTGCGCATTGCGAACCGTCCAGCTCATCACCGGCAGGCCCAGCGCCTCCCGACAGAGATAGGGCGCGGCCGACGGCAAGTCAGCGACCTTCCACGACAGAAAATCCGGCTGGCTCTCGCCGAAATGCAGCAGGTTGGCGAAGGCGTGCTTCGTTGCCGCGTCGAGATGGTCGTAATCGGCATAGGCATAGTCGCTCATCGCGACGATGCCGCGCGGAAGGCCCGGAGCGAGCGTCCGCAGCGCCGTCACGATGCCGGGATCAAAGGATTTCAGGACGATAGGCTGGTCGGGATAGGCTTTCAGCACCTCGGCCGTACGTTTGGTCAACGCGAGATCGCCGTCGAATCGGCTTTTCACTTCGACGACGACAGACACGCGCCCGCCGATGGCGTCGAGGAACGTCTTGAGCGTCGGAATTCGGTCGGAACTGCCTTTCAACTCGATTTTGGATAGCGCCCCGGCCGTCCGGTCTGCGACGCGACCCGTCTCAGGCGTCAGGCGGTCGAGCACGAAATCGTGAAACACCATGGCCTCGCCGTCGGCGCTGAGCTGGACATCGCATTCGATTCCGAAATTGCCCGAGATAGCGGCCTGCGCAGCGGTCAGGCTGTTCTCGATCACGCCGGCTGCCTTGTCGTGCAGGCCGCGATGGGCGATCGGGCGGGCGACCAGCCAGCCGAGATCGGGCTTGCCGGATATGCGCATCAGGCGATCTCGAACATCGCCTCGACTTCGACGGCGGCGTCCGCCGGCAGTTCGGCGACGCCGATGGTGGAACGGGCGTGGCGACCCTTGTCGCCGAGCACCGCGACCATCAGGTCCGACGCGCCGTTCATGATCGCCGGCAAGGCGGCGAAATGCGGCGTGGCGTTGATGAAGCCGCCGAGCCGGACGCAGCGCGCAATCCGGTCGAGATCGCCACCGAGCGCGGCCTTCGCCTGCGCCAGCACGTTGATGGCGCAAAGCCTTGCCGCCTCAAGCCCGRCTTCGTTGAAGATTTCCGCGCCGAGCTTGCCCTTGTGGGCATCCGATAGCTTGCCGTCGAGGCCAAAGCAGAGCTGCCCTGAGATCACCAGCAGATTGCCGGTGATGACATAGGGCACGTAGTTCGCCACGGGCGCTGCCGGCGAGGGCAGGGTAATGCCGAGTTCGGCAAGCTTGGCGTCGATGGCGCTCATGATTTTCAGGCTCCGCATGCGTGGCGAACGCTTTCATGGCCGATGGCTGCGTGGACAGCAAGCATGCCGCCATGTCCCGTCGGCAGCCCCGGCAGGCGTTGCGATAAGCCGGGTGCACGCCTTGTTTGCGCCATTGCCGCATTGCACCTAGATTCGTGAGGGCAACGAAACGGAGCGGCGGTCGTCATGAACATGAACGGTTTCGGCCTGACAGGCGGTCTTGGCGTGGTGGCGATGTTGGCCGGCATGGCCGCGACAGCCCACGCGCAGCCGGCGGCCCGCGTCGTGCTCGCGCCCCACCGTGCCGTCTACGATCTGGTGCTCGATCCGAGCAAGCCGGCCAAGAGCATCGATTCGGCGCGTGGGCGCATTGCCTTCGATTTCACGGGCGATGCCTGCGAAGGCTACGCGCTCTCCTTCCGGCAGGTCACGCAGCTGACCATGTCCGAGGGGGGGCCGCGCACGATCGACGCCCGCACCACGAGCTTCGAGGCCGGGGACGGCGGCAATTACCGCTTCAAGACCGAAAGCTCGACAGGCGAGGCGCCCAACGAGATCGTCGACGGCACGGCCGAGAAATCCACCGGCGGCTACAGCGTCCGGCTGCGCGCGCCGAAGGCCGAGACCCACCGCGAGGATGCAGACGCGCTGTTCCCCAACGCCCAGATGAAGGCGGTCATCGAGGCGGCGCGCGCCGGCAAAAACACGCTCAACGTCAGGCTCTATGACGGCGCCAACAGCGGCAAGGAGGTCTACGACACGCTGTCGGTGATCGGCAGGCGGATCGAGAGCAAGCCGTCGGAAGAGCCTCTGCAGAAACCGGAATTCGAGAAGCTCGCGCGCTGGCCGGTGACGATCTCCTATTTCAAGGTCGGCTCCGGCGAAACCACGCCGTCCTATACGATCGCGTTCGAGCTCTACGAAAACGGCGTCACCGGCGCGGTCAAGCTGGACTATGGCAGCTTTGCGCTGAGCGGCACGCTCACGCGTCTGGATCTTCTGCCTCAGGCGGATTGCGCGAAGTAGCGCCGGAATCGCGCCGCCGCTCGGGCGCGCGCAGGCTCAAGCCCTTGCCGATCGAAGCGTCGCCGAAGCGGGCGCGCAATTTGTCGAGCGCGCCTTCCATAGCCTTCAGCCTGGGCGTCGCGACATCGGCGAGATCGCCATGGTCGGCTTCCTCCGGGCTGCTGAAGTCGCTCGCGCCGATGCCGATCAGGCGGTAGCGCTGGCCGGTGCATTCGCGCCGCAGCAATTCGCGGCCCGCAGTGAACAGCCGGCCGGCGAGCTGGGTCGGCTCCGGCAGCCGGCTTGCGCGGGTGATCGAGTGGAACTCGGCCGTCTTCAGTTTCAGCGTAATGGTTCGCCCGGCAAGCGCCTGCGCCTTCAGCCTTTTCG
Organism: Allobosea sp. P2_A10; assembly: GCF_056405115.1. NCBI lineage: Bacteria > Pseudomonadati > Pseudomonadota > Alphaproteobacteria > Hyphomicrobiales > Alloboseaceae > Allobosea > Allobosea sp. P2_A10. The sequence goes on from NZ_JBFUCS010000016.1 coordinate 41,780, forward strand.
AGGTCTTCTCGCAGAGCCGCCACAGCACCGGCTCCAACTCGTCGAACAGCGCCAGATCGACATCGAGCGTGGTTTCGCTGGAGACGCTCTTGGTCTCCCGCTCGGGCGTGACCTTGCGCTCGTCGATGCCGTTGGCGAGCTTCTTCAGGCGCGGTCCGTCCTTGCCGGCGAGCCGGAAGAGCTTTTCGACCGGCGCCTCGCGCAGATCGCCGATCAGGCGAAAGCCGGCTTCAGCGAGCTTGGCGGCGCTGGCCTGGCCGATGCCGGGGATCAGGCCGACGGGTTTGCCGGCGAGAAATGCCACGGCCTCGGCCCGGCCGATGATCGAGAAGCCGCGCGGCTTGTCCATGTCAGAGGCGACCTTGGCGAGAAACTTCGCATAGGACAGGCCAACCGAGATGCTGATCCCGATCTCGTTTTCGATGCGGCGCGCAAACCGGGCGAGGCTGAGCGCCGGGCTGGCATGGTGCAGCCGCTCGGTTCCGGAGAGATCGAGGAAGGCTTCGTCGATCGAGATGGGTTCGACCAACGGCGTCAGCTCCTGCATCAGCTGGCGAACCTGTCGGCCGACCGCGACGTATTTGGCCATGTTCGGCTTGACCACGACAGCCTCGGGGCAGGCCTTCAGCGCCTTGAACATCGGCATGGCCGAGCGCACGCCATAGGTCCGTGCGATGTAGCAGGCCGTCGAGACGACGCCGCGCTTGCCGCCGCCGATGATCACCGGCTTGTCGAGCAGGCTCGGATCGTCGCGCTTCTCGATCGCGGCATAGAACGCGTCGCAATCGATATGGGCGAGGCTCAAGGCATCGCGTTCGGCATGCCGCAGCAGGCGCGGCGAACCGCAGGCCGGGCAGCGGCGCAGAGCCGTGCCGCCGTCCTCGTGGTCGCAAAGGCAGTCGCGGCACAGGATACGCGGTTGCAAGGCGGGAGGCCCGGTCACGGAATGTCGCCCGGCGGTCCTGACAGAACCTGACGCGCCGAGCCGATGATTTCCGGATTCAGGCTTAAATTTCCGGCAAATTCGAGCAGAAGCGAATCGTTGCCGGAAAGATGATCGAGCACTGCCAGCAGAAAGCCCGGTTCTTGCGCCGCAGCCCTCAGATTGGCCGGTCCGAGCCCGGTTGTGGCCAAAAACGGCTCCAGCCGCTCCGGTTCCGAGGCCAGAAATGCAAGGCCCTGCAGCGCCAGCGTCTCGGCCTGTTCGGGGGTCAACAGTCTTGCCATGATGATCTTGCGCCTTCGAGTCGAGGATCGGGTTTGCGTTTCGTCAACGGCTCGCGTGCTAGCGTCAATCTTGAACGAGGCCGCCAGCTTGGAAAGTCCGGGTCGAACCGGTTCTGCCCGTGGCGCGAATGAGAGGCGGCACCATGAAGACCGTTTTGATCGTCGAGGACAACGAGCTCAATATGAAGCTCTTCAACGATCTGCTCGAGGCCCATGGCTATGCGACGCTGAAGACCGCCGACGGCATCGAGGCGATCGAGCTCGCGCGCACCCATCACCCCGACCTGATCCTGATGGACATTCAGCTGCCGGAGGTCTCCGGGTTGGAAGTGACGAAATGGATCAAGGAGGACGACGCCCTGAAGTCCATCCCCGTCATCGCCGTCACCGCCTTTGCGATGAAGGGCGACGAGGAGCGGATTCGCGAGGGCGGCTGCGAGGCTTACCTTTCCAAGCCGATCTCGGTCGTGAAGTTCCTCGAGACCGTCCGCGCCTATGCCGGCCCGGCCTGATTTCCTGAAAGCAAGCCCATGTCAGCCCGCGTTCTGGTCGTCGACGACATCATCACCAATGTGAAGCTGCTGGAAGCGAAGCTTTCGGCGGAATATTTCGATGTCGTCACGGCCCTGAACGGACCCGAGGCGCTGGCGATCTGCGAGCGCGGCGAGGCGGATATCGTCCTGCTCGACGTCATGATGCCTGGCATGGACGGTTTCGAGGTCTGCCGAAGGCTGAAGGGCGGCGCTACCACCGCCCATATCCCGGTGGTCATGGTGACCGCGCTCGACCAGCCCAGCGACCGCCTCAAGGGTCTCGACGCCGGCGCCGACGACTTCCTGACCAAGCCGCTCGACGACACCGCCCTGTTTGCCCGCGTGCGCAGCCTCGTGCGGCTGAAGTCGATGACCGACGAACTGCGCAACCGCGCTCTCGCCTCGCGCCGGCTCGGCATCGCCGACCCGCTGGCGGCCGCTGCGTCCGAAACCGGGCTGAACGGCCGCATCCTGCTGATCGAGGATCGCCCGACCGTGACCGAGCGGCTGCAGGTTGCGCTCTCGGCCTTCCATGTCGTCGAGGTCGAGCCCGATCCGCATCAGGCCCTGGTCCGCGCTGCCGAAGGCGAGTTCGACAGCGTGCTCGTCAGCCTCGACCTGAAGGCCTATGACGGCCTGCGCCTGTGCAGCCAGCTGCGTTCGCTGGAGCGGACGCGGAACATTTCAGTGCTGATGCTGGGAGAAGCCGAGGATCGCGCCCGCATCCTGCGCGGGCTCGAGATCGGCGCGCATGACTTCCTGATCCGCCCGATCGATCGCAACGAACTGCTGGCGCGGGTGCGCACCCAGGTTCGCCGCAAGCGCTTCACCGAGAAGCTTCGCGACAGCGTCCAGTCCTCCATGGAAATGGCGGTGATGGACCAACTCACCGGGCTGCATAACCGCCGCTTCATGGACAGCCGCATGGGCTCCATGTTCGACGAATCGGCGCTGCGCGCCCGCTCTCTCGCCCTGCTCGTCCTCGACGTCGACCGTTTCAAGACCGTCAACGACACCTGGGGCCACGATGCGGGCGATGAGGTGTTGCGCGAATTCGCCGATCGCGTCCGCTCCTGCACGCGCGGCATCGACCTCGTCGCCCGCATGGGTGGCGAGGAAGTGGTCGTCGTATTGCCCGACACCACGCTGGACGCCGCCTATGCCGTCGCCGAGCGCATTCGCGAGCGGGTCGAGGCTGAGCCCTTCAACATCCACCGCAACACCCGCACGATCACGGTGACGGTGTCGATCGGCGTCGCCGGTCGTCGCGCCGGCGATGTATCCTCGGCGGAGATGATGAAGCGTGCCGACGAGGCGCTGTACCGGGCCAAGGATTCCGGCCGCAACCGCGTGATCGTCGCCAACGCGGCGTAAGACCGATCCGTTTGGTTTCCAGGTAAGGTTAAGTCCCGATGAATATTGGTGAATCGATCCGATTGGATTGATTCCCGGCTTTGCGGCTGTAGGGTCGATCTTAAGGCAGCGGCCGCAGTTTGGCCGCTCCGAGACGCCCCTCGGGTGCTCAGGTCCGCCGCATCTCCTGGGAAACCGGAGGGCTCGGCCGGTCGGCAGCGGACATTCTGGCCTCCTCAGAACCGCGACCGGCCGGCCACCTTCCATCCGGGGAGGGCGCGCTCAGAAGTAGCGCGAGAGCAGCGCCGGCACGCCGTAGCCCAGCGCCGCAAACAGCGCGAGAATCCCGAGCAGCATCAGCGCCGCCTTGACCCTGCTCAAGGCAAAGCGCGAGGAATCGACCTCGACGATCAGTTTGAGGAAGCGCCGCAGCGGTCCATGCGACCTTGTCTGGTGCTCGACATCGTTGTCGCCGCTGTTCAACGCGAAGTCCTGATCCGGGAGACGAAAGAAAAGGGTGCCGCACGATACGCGCCGCCGCGCATGCGCCAGCCGGCGGCGAAACGACGCCGGATATCGCTTTACATTGCGCCAGAGCGCGCATTCGCGCCGTGACATATTCGTCGCATATGAAAGCAAATGCGAACGTGGCCGCATCCAGGCGGGCGTTGGCGATGTTGCGGTGCAACAGGCCAATCCCCGCGCCTTGCCCTCTGTGATATTCTGATGACGATTCGCAGCCTTGCCTTGTCGTCGGTTGCGAAGATGCTGGCCTGACATCCTCAAACAATGGAGCGACCCATGCGTATTATCGCATTGGCGCTCTGTCTCGCGGCATCACCGTGGGGCGGAGGGCTTGTCTACGCGCATAGTTGGTACCCGTACGACTGTTGCAGCGATCGCGATTGCTGGCCGATGGGGCTGGATGCCGATGCGAGAGAACCTGAACCGCGCATCGTTCCGGGCGGTTACAGGACCCATGATGGGCATTTCGTGCCGGAAAGCGCGACGCGCGTCTCGAAGGACGGACGCTTCCATGTCTGCCGCAGTGGCGGAACCCTGACTGGAACCGTCATCGCGCCGTCGCAGCGCCCGTTCTGCCTGTTCGTGCCCAAGCCGTCCTACTGAGGAACGGCCAAGTCGAAGTCCGTGGTCAGAACAAAAGAAAAACCGCCCGGAGAGGGCGGCTTTCGGCAGGCTTTGCTATGCCCTTAAGGAAACCAGGATAACTTTATCTTGGTAATTTTCCAATCGAAATCCGCCGAACTGGACTGAAACAATCCGTGACAGCTAAACTACTGCTGTCAACGAATTATCATTTTCCAGTTGTTTCATGTCATACCAATGGCCCTTATGATTGACCGACATGGGCCCATTCTCGCATCCCGATGGATGTGATGGTCTTGGGCTGATCGACGAGGCGGTTCCATGCCTCGCATGCGGCGTCGATGATGTCGTCGTAGCTGTCAAAGACGCGGTTTGAGAGCCAGTTGGCGCGCAGATACTGCCAGATGTTTTCGACCGGGTTCAGTTCGGGCGAGCGCGAGGGCAGGAAGATCAGCGAGATGTTTTTCGGCACGACAAGCCTGGCCGTGGTGTGCCATCCGGCACGGTCGAGCAGCAGGACGGCATGGGCGCCCTTTGCGACCGTCACGGCGATCTCGTCGAGATGGGCCTGCATGGCGTGGGTGTCGGCGAAGGGCATGGCGAGCGCGGCGCCGACACCGCGAGCCGGGCAGATCGCCCCAAACAGATAGGCGCTCTCGTAGCGTTGATCGGCAGGCTGGCGCGGCCTGGTCCCGCGCCTGGCCCATTGCCGGACCAGACCGTTCTTCTGGCCTATGCGGGCCTCGTCCTGGAACCAAAGTTCAATCGACTTGCGCCTGGGCAGATGGACGAGATGGGCCTTCAGCGTCGTCGCGAAGCTTTTTTAAAGGCGTCGATCGTGCGCTCGTCCTGAGCCGGATGGTGCGGCCGCGCGCTGATATGGGAGAAGCCGATCTGCTTCAAAAGCTTGCCGATCGTGCGCTCGTGATAGTCAACGCCGAAGCGCTCGCGGACGACCTTCTGCAGATCGATGCGCCGCCAGCGCACCACGCCATCGACGGCCCGGTCGGGGCCGGTCTCGACGATCGTCGCCAAGGCGGCGAGTTGATCGGTCGAGAGCCTGGGCGGATGCCCTTTCGACGGGATGTCCTTCAGCCGGTCGGGGCCGCCTTCGTTGAACCGGTGAACCCAGTCGCGCAGCGTCTGGCGATCCATGCCGCCGATCCGCGCCGCCTGATCCCGATCCATGCCGTCGAGAACAGCCGCCAACGACAAAAGCCGGCGGCTCTGATTGGAGTGTCTGGCTACGGCCGCAAGCCGTCGCAGGTCGAAAGCCGAGTAGTCCGTCCGAAGCTTCACCGCAGCTGGCATGGCGCGAATCCTCCTCGCGCCCATGGAATCAGCGAAACCGACCGCTGAAAAGACCCCGTGAGTCAGCCGCGATGCCCGTTGGTATTATTTCATGCGGTGCCAATTTTTTGTGACCCTGCGTGATCCGGGCAGCACAACCTTGAGCACGCGATGAGCCAGCGTGGAAACTGCCACGACAATGCGGTGGCGGAGAGATTCTTCAATCTGCTCAAGCGCGGGCGGATACGCCGAAGAACCTATCGAAACCGGGATGAGGCACGGCAGGACGTGTTCGAATATATCGAGATGTTTTACAACCCGAAGCGCAAGCACGTCCGAAACGGTATGCTGTCACCCGTCGAGTTCGAAAGGCAGCAGAAAATCTGAACCGCAGGCGTCCACAAAACTCGAGGCTATTTACCTTTGGCTCCCAGAAACACCGACTTTTGCAACGACATCGGTCCATTACAGCCGCCTGGAACGGCCGCTTTCGGGCATAGGCACCGCCGCCATCCGAAACCGCAAACATCCTAGGCCGTCGACTCATTACGTCGTAGCCAGATCCTGACGCATGCGAGCTTGAGACCTGCCAGGAAGTTCTCCGCGAGCTTGTCGTAGCGGGTGGCGATGCGGCGTAACTGTTTGATCTTGTTGAAGAAGCGCTCGATCAGGTTCCTGTCCCTGTAGAGGTGGCGGCTGAAGCAGATCGGGTCCTTCCGATTGCTCTTGGGCGGGATGTTGGCCCAGGCTCCGCGTTCGCCGACGAGCGCGCGCAGGGCGTTGGCGTCGTAGCCCTTGTCAGCCAATAGCATCGCGCCGGAGCGAGGTAGCCCGTCAGCTCTGCGGCGCTGGCGATGTCACTGGCCTGGCCCGCCGTCAGCTTGAGCTGGATCGGGCGCCCTTTCGCATCGACGAGGGCGTGGATTTTGGTGGTGAGCCCGCCTCGCGAGCGACCGAGACAACGATCTCGACCCCCCTTTTTCCGGTTGCACCCTGCTGGTGGACCCGCACGACCGAGGTGTCGATCATCTGGACGTCGCCGTCGTAAGCCTTTGTGATCGCGTCCATCAGGCGATCCCAAACGCCGGCTTTGCGCCAGCGATTGAAGCGATTGTAGATCGTCGTCGGCGGGCCGTAACGCGCCGGCACATCCGCCCAGGGCGCGCCCGAGCGAAGCACCCAGAAGATACCGTTCAGGACGCGCCGATCATCGACCCGCGGCACGCCGCGCGGCTTGTTGGGAAGATGCGGCTCGATCGCCGTCCATTCAAAATCGCTGAGTTCGTAGCGTCCCATAGCCAAGCTCCTCTTTCGGAGCTTGAATCACGAAATCGCCGCCGCTGGAATCGGCCCGACCCGCTTATGGGTTTACGGCCTAGCGAAACGATCCGTGCTAGCTGGCGCGGATCGGGTTTGGCTCTGCGAAATGGCAGGCGGCGGCATGGTCGGACGCGACCGCCTTCAGTTCTGGCCGTTCGCTCCGGCAGCGCGCCACCGCGATCGGGCAGCGGCTGTGGAAGGCGCAGCCGCTCGGTGCATTGCTTGGGCTTGGAACATCGCCATTGAGGACGATCTGTCGCCTCGGCGCATCCGGGTCCGGGTTGGGCGCGGCCGAGAGAAGCGCCTGCGTGTAGGGGTGGTGCGGCGTGTCGTAAACCGGACGCTTGGGACCGATCTCGACGATCCGCCCGAGATACATCACGGCCACCCGCGTCGCGATATGGCGAACGACGGCGAGATCGTGGGCGATGAACAGGTAGGTCAGGCCGCGGCCTTCCTGAAGATCCTGCATCAGGTTGATGACCTGTGCCTGAACCGAAACGTCGAGGGCGGAGACCGGCTCGTCGGCCACGATGAACGACGGACCGGCCGCGATCGCCCTGGCGATGCCGATCCTCTGGCGTTGACCGCCTGAGAACTGGCGCGGGTAGCGGTCCATGACGGACGCCGACAAGCCGACCTGATGCAGGAGTTGCGCAACCATCTCGCGTCGCGCCGGGCGCGAGGGCGCCAATCCGAAAGCGTCGATCGGTTCAGCGACGATGTCGGCTACGCTGCGGCGCGGGCTCAATGAGCCGAACGGATCCTGAAAGACCATCTGCATCCGCTGACGCATCGCACGCAGGGGGCGCGCGCCAAGCCCGGTGAGGCTGACGCCTTCGAACAGCACCTCGCCGCCGCTGGGCGGGATCAATTGAAGGATGAGACGGCCCAGCGTGGATTTTCCGCACCCTGACTCGCCGACCAGCGCCATGGTCTCGCCACGCCTGATGTCAAAGGACACGCCATCGACGGCGCGGACATCCCGCGCGCTTCGTCCAAGGCCCAGGCCAGCTTTCGCGCCGAAGACCTTATGCAGGTCCCTAACCGACAAGAGGACGTCGTTCATCGGGCCAACACCTCCGCTCCGCTCGGCGTGGCCGCTTCCTGCAGCAGCCAGCAGGCAGCCTCATGTCCGGGCCCGATCCGTACCGCCGGAGGACGGTCCATCGCGCAACGCGGGAGGCTTTCGGTGCAGCGCGTGTGGAAGGCGCAGCCGGCGCGCAGCGGCCCGGGCGGAGGCACGTTGCCTGGAATTTGGTGAAGGCGCCGGCGCTCTTCGTCGAGCCGCGGGATCGATTGCAGCAGAGCGCGCGTGTAAGGGTGCGACGGCCTGCGGAAGATATCGCGCACGCCGCCGCTTTCGACGACCCGACCCGCATACATGACGACCACTCGCTGGCAGGACTCCGCCACGACGCCCAGATCATGCGTGATCAGGAGGGTGGCCGTTCCCAGCCTGGCCTTGAGATCGCGCAGGAGCGCCAGCACCTGTGCCTGGATCGTGACATCGAGCGCTGTCGTGGGTTCGTCGGCGATCAGCAGCCGCGGGTTGCAGGCGAGCGCCATGGCGATCATGACGCGCTGGCGCATGCCGCCGGAAAACTGGTGCGGAAAAGCATCGATCCGCTGTTCCGGATCGGGGATTCCGACAAGTCCGAGAAGTTCGAGCACGCGCGTCCGGCGCGCAGCGGCACCGAGTGTCTGGTGCAGGAGGATGGCTTCGCCGATCTGGTCGCCGATACGCATCACCGGGTTGAGCGAACTCATCGGCTCCTGGAAAATCATCGCGATGTCGCGGCCCCGGATCTCGGGAAGCTGCTCCCGCGGCAGGGTGGTCAGATCGACGCCGTCCAGCAGCACCCGGCCACCTGCGAGGTGGCTGGGCGGCTCGGGCACCAGGCGCAGGATCGAAAGGGCCGTGATCGACTTGCCCGAACCCGACTCCCCCACCAGGCCGACCGTCTCTCCTGACCTGATGTCGAAGCTGACCTCATCGACCACACGCAGCCGCGCGCCCTTGGGGCCGAATTCGACGCTGAGCCCTTCGACCTGCAGCAGCGGGCGCGGTTCGGCGACGGCGTTCACGACGAAATCTCCGGATCGAGCACGTCGCGGATGGTGTCGCCCAGCAGGTTGAAGGCGAGCACGACGCCGGTGATGGCGAGGCCGGCGCCGATCACGGGCCAGGGCGAGCCGAACAGGTTGTTGAGGCCGTCGCGAATGATGTTGCCCCAGCTCGGCTGGGGCGCCTGCGTGCCGAGGCCCAGAAAGCTCAGCGAGGCCTCGAGCCGGATGGCCGAGGCGGTCCAGAGCGTCATCAGCACCACGATGGGTGCTGCAATGTTCGGGATGATGTGCCGTACGATAATGCGAAAGGTCGTGACGCCCGAGGCGACGGCGGCCTCGACATAGGGCTCTGCCCGCACCGTCAGGGTCTGCGCCCGGGCCACGCGCGCGAAATTCGGGACGAACGCGGCGGCGAGCACGATCACGATGTTCCAGAACCCGCCCCCCAGAGCCGCGGCGATGATGATGGCGAGGAGCAGTTCGGGAAAGGAGATCAGCAGATCGATGATCCGCGAGATGATCCTGTCGACCAGGCCACCGAAGAAGCCGGCAACGACCCCGAGCGTGGTGCCGATTATGGCAGCCAGCAACGGCGCAAGCACGCCGATGATGAGGGAGTTCCGCGAGCCGTAGATCATACGCGACAGCACGTCCCGGCCGAACTGGTCGGTGCCGAGCCAGTGATCCCAGGATGGAACGCGATTGATCTTGGTGTAGCTCTGCGCGAGCGGATCATAGGGTGAAAGCAGCGGCGCGAAGGTCGCGATCAGGACGAAGAGCAGGATCAGGACGACGGCGGCCATGGTGCCGGGCCTGTCCAGAACGACCCGCCGGGCGATGGCGAGGCGGGACGGCTCGGGCGCGATCGTATCGATCTGGTCTGCGGCGACCGTCATGCCTGTACCCTCAGCCTGGGATCGACGGCGATGTAGAGCAGATCGATCATGAGGTTTACGCCCACGACGAGCAGCGCAAACACGATGATGCCGCCCTGGATGACGGCGTAGTCGCGTTCGCTGATCGCTCCGATCAGCAAGGTCCCGAGGCCTGGCCGGTTGAACACCAGTTCGACCGCCACCGAGCCCGACAGCGTGGCGAGCAGGCTGATGCCGAGACCGGTCGTCAGCGGCAGCAGGGCGTTGCGCAGCGCATGGCGGTAGATGACGCGGCCCTCGCGCGCACCTTTGGCGCGGGCCGTGCGGACATAGTCCTTGCCGAAGACCTCGAGCAGCGAAGTGCGCGTCAGCTTGCCGATGAAGGCGGCCTTGAGGAAGGCGAGGGTGAGCGCAGGCAGCATGATGTGATGCAAGCGGTCCCAGAAGCCTTCTCCGCCGCCATTGATTGGAAACAGTCCGAGATTCAGCGATAAACCGATGAGCAGCAGCGCCCCCAGATAGAAATCCGGCACGGCGTAGCCGATGAGGGAAAACAGGCGCACGCCTGTATCCGGCAGTTCGTTGCGGTGTGTCGCGGCGAGCACCCCGAGCGGCACGCCGATCGTGACGCCGATCAGGGTTGCCACGATGGTCAACTCGATCGTGAAGGGAAGCGCGTGGGCGAGAAGCGTCACGACCGGCTGGTTGTGCAGCAGCGAGCGCCCGAGATCGAAGGTCAGCACGCCCGCCAGAAAGTCGAGATATTGGCGCCAGAGCGGCAAATTGAGTCCGAACCGTTCGCGAAAGGCCGCAAGCTGTTCGGGCAGCGCGTTGTCGCCAAGGGCGGCGAGGGCCGGATCGCCCGGGAGAATCCGCATCGCCCCGAAGACAAGGGTCAGGACGAGCAGAACCGTCGGCACCGCATCGAAGAGGCGTTTCAGAAGAAACTGACCCATCCCGCCCTCGCTCCTCAGACGCGCTTGGTCGCGCGATGGAAACGCCAGCGCGCGTAGCCACCCTTCACCTCGTAGCCGAGGTCGATATTTCCCCGGCGCGCAACGGTGAAGGAGAGGGTCGACAGGCCGATGAGCGGAAGGTCGCGCAAGACCTGCAGCTCGATCTGCCGGCAGATCGCTTCGTAGTCTTTCAGACTCGTCGAGTTGAGGGCCTTGTCGAGCAGTTCGTCGATACCGGGCATGGCGACGCCGTAATGGCTGTAGTTTCCGCCGCCGGTTCCGTCGGCCGTGACCAGCGAGGCCTTGGCGAGCTGCTGCTGGTAAAGCTGCGTCGGGATTGGCGGATAGCTCGACGAGTGCATCGCCAACGTGTTCTTGTCGGAGCGATTATCGGCATGATAGGCTGTGTGATCCCCGATCTTGAGATCCATGTTGAAGCCGCCCTCGCGCAGTTGCTCCTGCACGATGAGCATGGTTGAGGCGTAGTCCTCACGACGGCTGCTGTTGGCGGAGAAATTCACGCCGTTTGGAAAGCCGGCCTCCGCAAGAAGCTGGCGCGACCTGCGTGGATCATGCGGATAGCGCAGCTCCGGCGGCAGCTCCTCGGTCGTGAAGCCGGCAGGAAAGCCGGCAGGCTGGAGGCAGGCCAGAACCCCGCCCATCGGCGCCAACGCCTGCGACACGGCCGGCCGGTTGATGGCATGCATCAGCGCCTGGCGGACCTTGAGGTTGCCGAAAGGCTGGCGGGTCAGGTTGACATGCAGCGTGTTGAACGAGCCCGGAGCGGTCATGTCCATCTTGACGGTGCGGTCGCGCTGCAGGATCGAGTCGACCCAGCCCGGCGCGCGGACGGCTTCCATCATGTCGATCTTGCCGGCGAGCAAAGCGAGCGTGCGGGCGGTCGTGTCGGCAATGTAGAGGCACTCGACATTGCCGATTTTGGCCTTCTGGCCCCAATAGCCCTCATGGCGCTTGAGGATCACCGCGCCATTGGGGTCGAACTTGGCAAGTTCGTAAGGCCCCGTCCCGACGGCGTCGGTGGCGAAGCGTTCCCCGAGTTCCAGCGCGGCTTTCTTGGAGACGATCGATGTGTTGTTGCTGAAGGCGATCGAGCCGAGAAACAGGGCGTCGGGACCCTTGAGCCTGATGACCACGCCATGGCGGCCGTCCGGCTGGACGTCTGCGATGTTCGACATCACGGTGGTGTTCGTGCCGCTGCTGATGGCGCGTTCATACGAGAACACCACGTCCTCGGAGGTCATCTCTCCGTAGCCCTTGTGGAACTGCACGCCCTCCCGAAGCTTGAACCGCCAGGTCAGCGCGTCGTCCGACTGTGTCCAGCTGACCGCCAGGGTCGGGATATTGTCTTCGGGCTTGACCGCGAAGCGGCCGTCGTCGGGCCGGACGAGCTGTTCGTACATCTGCTCGGTCGCCCAGTTGTCCGAGCCCTGCGTGGTCAGGTTGGGATCGGTATGCCGCGGACGTGCGGCCGCGATGCCGATGCGCAGCACGTCGGCTTCCTGAGCGTGGGACGAGGCGAGCCCGGCGATGCTTGCCGCGAAGGCGGCCGTCCCGAGCTTGAGCACTTCACGACGATCCATGGACTTTCCTCCGGTTGAGTGGCGGTTTGTCAGACGGTTTTGCGTCTGAGTTCGCCATCGTTGATGGAAATACCCAGCCCGGGCCCGTCCGGGATGGTGAAACGTCCGTTCTGAGGCTTCGGTAGATCGGGAAAGGCTGCATCCATACGGCCCGAACCGTCGGCGTACTCCGCGGGCTTGGTGAGATGCATGATCGCGCCCAGGACGTGCAGGTTGGCGACATGGCCGATCGTAGGCTGGGTCTGGTGCGGCACCAGTTCCACGCCATGGGCAAAACAGATCGCCGCGCACTGCATCAGGCCGGTGATGCCGCCCATCTTGACGATGTCGGGCTGAACCATCCGGACGCCCGCATTGATGATGTCGACAAGGGCCTGGAGCGTGTAGGTCTGCTCCGCGGCCGAGACGGTAATGTCGAGCCGCTGAGCGACCTCGCCCATATTGCGCACGTCATAGTGCTGGACGGGCTCCTCGAACCAGACATAGTCGAGGTCTTCGAGCGCCCGGCCAACCCGGATAGCGCCGCCGACCGAGTAGCCATTGTTGGCGTCGAACGCGAGGGGGAAGTCCTCGCCGACGAGATGGCGCACCGCCCTGGCCTTCGCGATGTCGCCGGGAATGTCCAGGTCCAGGCTGGAGCGGTCGCCGTCGCGGCGGACCTTGATGGCGGAGGGCTTCTCGCGCTGGAACCGGCCTTCGACGACTTTCAGCACCTCGTCGATCGGGCGCTTGGCATTGCCACCGATCGATGAATAGAAGGCGACATCCTTGCGCCATGCTCCGCCCAGCATCTTCGCGATGGGCAGGCCCAGCACCTTGCCCTTGATGTCCCACAGCGCGATATCGACGGCCGCCAGCGCGCCGGTCAGCGCGCCTTCGGGCCCGAGCTTGATGTTCTTGTGAAAGAAGCGGTCGTGCAGGACTGCCTGGTCGAAGGCGTCGGCTCCGATGAGACCCGGCGCGATATCGCGGCCGATGATGCCGAGCGAATGCAGCCCGCCCTGCATGGGGGACGCTTCGCCATACCCAACTACGCCGTCGCTGGTGGTGATCCGAACGAAGGCGCTGCGGCTGCCCGGAGGATCCTCCGGCGACCATGCCACCTGAAACGGCTCGACGCTTTTGATCGTCGCTGGCGCGTGCACGATATCGACCTCCCATTGCGGGAGGAGCCTTGAAGAACCGGCGAATGCTGTCTGTGCTGCTGCCCGGCGCGCGTCATGCCGCCAAAACAGGCCCAGCCCTAGGCATCATACCGCCATCGTTCCTCGCTCCTCACGTTTCCACCTGATTGCCTGCTTCTTTTTGGCGTTCCGTGCGTCACCCGCCGGCCCGCTGAAGATCGATCTGACCACATGTTCGTTCGAACGGGCAAAGCACGCATCACCCGGCTCTTTGCGAATAGAGCTGCGTGCGCCGGAACAGCGCGGCCGGCCGCCCGTCGGCCAGCATGAGTTCTTCTGTGACGACGTAATTCTTGCCGCGCCGCTCGAAGGTCTCGCTGATCACACTCGACGTCTCGAGACGCATGCCGGCGGCCACGGACGCGAAGTGCCGCGCCTCGCAGCCGGTGAGCACCACCGGCCCCGGCCAGCGAAAGCTCCCGTTCACCTCGAACATGGCGCGACGCATCAGGAGACCGGGATGGGCGAGGCCCTCCCTCTCGTAGACCGGGTGCCGTTCGTCGAACGCCGTCCGCGATATGGCGATGTCGGCCTGCGTCAGCACGGCTCCTGCCGTGGCGCCACGCAGGCCGACCATCTGCTGGTCGGCTGCGATCGGTGGACGGTTCTCGCTCACCGCGAGCACGGGCCATGCGGCGAGTGCAGGCGCGGGCGTTGCAGCGGGAGGAGCGATCCAGCCCTCGGCAACCAGTTGTCCGTCCAGACCGTGCATGGCGAGCGTAAGCCTTCCGCCGTCGCCGTCTGGAGCCGCGTCGATGCTGACGTCGTCGCCATTGTAGACAGGCCGGCGGAAGGTCGCTGCCATCGCCCCGGTCTCGATCCAGGATCGGCCCCACAGATCGACCGCGAGCCGGCTGAAATGGCCATAAAGGAAAGCGCCGGGCACGAGCGCGGCCCGATAGCCCATGCGCTTTGCCACCTCGTCATCGTGGACGCTGCCCCGGTAGCGCGGACTGTCGTCCAACCGGATGGTGAGCGTGACGGGTGCGGGACGGGTTATCGTCATGGCGCGCACCTCAGAAGCCGGCCAACGGCCGGGTCGCGGTCGCATTCGCGGCCCGGGCGCGGGCGATTTCATGAGGCGCCAGGCCGGCGATGCGAGCCAGCACGTCTTCCGTGTGCTCTCCGAAAGCGGGTGCTGCCCGGTGTTGGCTGCCGGGCGTGCCGCTGAGATGGAAGGGCAGTCCCGGATGGGGGTGTTCCCCCGCGTCGGGATGACGGAGCCGATGGAAGAAGCCGCGTTGGGACAGGTGTGCGTCTTCGGCCAAATCGCGCGGGGTCTGCACCGGCGCGGCGGGCACGCCCGCCTGCTGGAGGCGCTCCGCCAGCACGTGCCGGTCCTGCGCCGCAGTCCAGCCTGCGACCAGCGCCGTGAGGTCGTCCTCATGGCGTTTACGGTCCGCCATCGTCGCGAAGCGCGGGTCGCAGATGAACTCGGGACGGTCGACCACGCGGCACAGCGAGGCCCACTCCGTATCGTCGCGGACGGCGATCGCGATCCATGAGTCCGGCCCCTCGCAGGGGAAGGCATCGTGGGGTGCAACATGATCAACCCTGTTGCCGTTCCTGACCGGGTCGCGTCCGGTTTCGGTCGCGGCCAGGATCTCGCCGCCGATGAAGTGCATCGCGGCCTCGACCTGGGGCACCTCGACCTGCTGGCCTTCGCCCGTGCGCTGACGGTGCATGAGCGCGGTGAGAACAGCGGCTGCGGTATTGAACCCGCCGATCGGGTCCAGATAGGACGGTCCCGTCGTTTCCGGCTGCGCGTCGCGATAGCCTACGAGGCTCGACATTCCCGCGGCCATCTCCATGGTCGGGCCGAGCGCCGCATGGTTTGCCAGCGGTCCGCGAACGCCGAAGGCAGGCAGTTCCGCCACGATGATGTCCGGGCGCGCTTCCCGAAGGCTGTCATAGTCGAGCCCCAGCTTTGCCAGCGTGCCGGGGCGGAAATTACAGATCACCACATCGCAGGCCACGGCCAGCCGCTTGGCGATCTCGCGGCCTTCGCCGGTCTTGAGGTCGAGGATGCAGGACAGCTTGTTGACGTTCTGCGAGTTGAACAGAAAGGAGCGATCATAGGGACGCTCGCCCGGCTCACCTGCCGGGAAGTTGTCCGGGTTTGGCTTCTCCTTGTTGAGCCGCCAGGAGTTCACCCGATTGGGCGACTCGATGTGGATGCACTCGGCGCCGAGGAAGCCAAGCACGCGGCCCGCCATCGGCCCCGCCCAGGCCGTCGTCAACTCCAGCACGCGCAGGCCGGCAAGAGGCCCCGAACCGGTCACGGCCGCGTCCGTTTTCGAGGGCTGGGCGAGGGCCGGAGCCGGGCTCCGCGCCTGCTGGACCCGGCTTTGACCCAACGCCGGCGCCCCTCCCGTCACCTTGCGGGGCGTACGCGAGAGCCTGAAAGGCGGCCCCAGGATCGGCTGGCCATCGGGCAGTCGTTCCCAATAGCCGCGTTCCAGCAGGTGCTTCTGGCGCGGAAGTTCGGTCAGGCGATACGATTTGGCCGCGATGACGTCGGCGCGTTGGAGCTTGTCCACCAGCGCTTCGGCGTCTTCATCGGCAAGATGGATCTGGATGATCTCGAACAGCTGGATCCAGTTCTGACGCCGGATCGCGGGATCGGCGAAGCGCGCGTCCTCTATCAGATGATCGAGGCCGACCGTCTCGCAAAAGCGGGTCCAGCGATGGTTGTAGATCCAGATGCAGACCCAGCCGTCACGACACCGGACCTGACCGCAGGGGTTGGTGATATCTCCGCGACGGCGGAGCGCTCTGCTGTAGATGTGCTGGAAAGCGTAGGGAAAGCACATGGCGGCGGCTGTCTCGGCGGCCGAGATCTCGACATGCTGCCCGCGCCCGGACGTGCCGCGCGCCAGCAGGGCCGCGGCAGCGCCGATATGCGCCGCAAGGCCCGCCGCGTAGGAGGAGCGCTCGCCGCAACCATAAAGCGGCTCGCGCTCTTCCGCGCCATTATTGAACATCATGCCCGATAACGCCTGGATGACGATTTCGGGGCCCTGCCAGCCCGCGCGGGGGCCGTCATGCCCGAATGGCGTAATTTCGACCGTTACGGCGGATTGCGGCAAGGACAGGTCTGAACGGCTCACCGACGGGCCCAGAATGGCGACATCGGTGGAGCCGAAGAGCTCGTCCCGCTGCTCACGTGACAATGAATCGAGCACAATGGACGACTTGCCTGAATTGAGATGCAGAAATGTCAGCGACGCGTCGCCGGCCATGGACATCGGCGCCTGAGACCGGAGCACCGAACCGCCTGCGGGCTCGATCAGCGCGACATCCGCACCAAAATCCGCAAATAACCGCGAGCAATACTGTCCCGCGATCGATTCAGACATGTCCAGCACGCGGATGCCACGCAACGCAGGGTGCGGCATGTTTGCAGATCCTCCCGCTCGTGATCGGGGCATTCTGCGGCCCTCGAATTGGCAAGAGTCTAGCTCGCGTTGAATTATCATTCAAGATGCTTACGCTCGACTCTCACTCTTATCAGCGAAGATCCCGATTTGGCTTTATTTGTGATCAAAAACGACACGACAGCGCGTGGAATCGCGTCTTGATTCGGAAAAGGCCCAGAATTCTTGACGATACCGGCCAACAATCTTCTTGCATCAGTGATGCAAGCGTGTTTCAGAATGGCCATGAGCGAACGTACATTGACATCGCGTGACCTGGCGCAGCTGATCGGCGTCAGCCAGTCGGCCGTCTCGCGCGCCTTCACGCCCGGTGCGTCAATCTCGCCGCGATTGCGCGCCCGGGTGCTCTCGGCTGCTGAACGCCTCGGTTACAACCCGAGTCCCGACCGGACCCTGTCTGCCCAATCACGCGATGTCGTCGGACTGGTGATCTCCGATTTGAGGAATCCGTTCTATTCCGCGCTGCTTGAGCGAATGACCCAGGCTCTGCAGGAGGCAAAGCTCCAGACACTGCTGTTCAACATCACGCGCGGCGCCGACGTGAAGCAGCAGCTCGCGGCGCTGAAACTGCACAATGTCTCGTCGGTGATCGTGATCTCGGCAACGGTGCTGTCCGCCAGGGATCTGCTATGGGCAGCCGAGGGACGCCAGATGCTCCTGGTGAACCGGGTCGCCGCCGAGACGGATCTTCCGTCGGTCACCTGTGACAGCGTCGCAGGCGCGCGCGCCGTCGCCGACCATTTCCACGATCTCGGCGTCCGCAAGGTCGCCTATATCGGGGGGCTCGCGCATACGGTGATCGCCCGCGAAAGGCGCGATGCATTCATCACGCGGATCGCCGAGCATGGCATGACGCTGACTGACGCGCTGAGCGCCGGCGAATACAGCTACATGGCCGGATGGAAGGCGGCACATCACCTGTCATGCGCGAGCCGGCCCGAGGCCGTGTTCTTCGCCAACGACATCCTCGCGGTCGGTGGCATGGACGCCTTGCGCGACGAGCGCGGGTTGAACATTCCCCGAGACATCGCGGTGGCTGGCTTCGACGACATTGCGATGTCGTCCTGGCCCCATTACCAGCTCACGACAATCCAGCATCCGATCGACAGAATCGTGGAAGAGGCGATTGCGCGGGCGATGCCGAATTCCAAGCCGTGGGCTGGCCCTCTGGACCTGCGCTTCCCCGGCACACTGGTGAAGCGGTCGTCAACCCATTGGGGCTTTGACGAACCGCCGATGGCTCCACGAGACTGGAGCCGCAATCGCCCTGATGTTTAACAGTCGGCGTTGGTGAGCGTCGTTTCCCGATTTTCGCGGCTGAGCAGTTCGCTTCGGGAGTATCCGGCAGTGCCTGTGCAACGGCCGACATCGTCGCCGCCGCTATCGTTGGCGCCACCTAAAACGGGTGCTCGGTGCCCTTCATATTTGGAGATCTATCGCGGCTACGCCTGTCTTACGGCAGGTTGTCGCGCAAGAAAATGTCGATGCCGATGCGCTCCTGATCCGGATAGAGCGGATCGCCCGAACAATAGGCCAGCAGCACGCGCGCCGCCGAGCGCGCCTCATGGCCGGGATTCTGGCTGATGATCGCGTCGATCTCGCCGCGCAGCAGAAAGCGACGCGTATGGGCGGTGAGCTCATGGGCGATCCAGACGACATCGCCGCTGCGACCAACCTCGTTCAGCGCGGCGGCGATGCCGCGATTGCCGGCGCCGACATTGTAGAGACCGACGAGGTCGGGCTTCTCGCGCAGCAGGGACGCCGCGGCGCGATAGGTCAGCCCGTTGTCGTCCCGGCCCTCGATCGCCGGGAAGACCGTGAGCTGCGGATACTCGCTCGTCAGAACCTGATTGAAGCCGAACTGGCGCTCGGCATGGTCGCGCAAAGCCAGCGATCCGGCAATCACGCCGACGGCTCCGGAGCGGCCGTTGAGGAAGCGGCCCATCAGGGTCGCGGCCGTGCGCCCGGCTGAAGGATTATCGATGCCGACATAGTGCAGGCGCCTGGCGCTAGGTACGTCCGACACCAGCGTGACGACCGGAATGCGGCGATCTGCCAGGTCATCGATCGCGGCGCGTACGCGCGGATGGTCTAAAGCGATGGTGGCGACGCCGGCATAGCCGGGAAGGACGCTTTCCAGAGCCCGCGCCAGCGCGTCCGGCTCGAACACATCGACATGCTGCACGTCGATGACGGCGCGCTGGCTGGCAAGCCAGTCGGCCGTGCCAGCGATCTGTTCCGCCAGCAGGGTCATGAAGCTGTTGGCCCCGGTCGGCAGGATGAACAGGAAGCGAAAGCTCTGGTTGCGGGCAAGACGCGCGGCTGCGGGATCAGGCCGATAGCCGAGCCGGGAGACGGCCGCCTCGACACGCGCGATCGTCTTGCCGCGTACGCCGTCACGGCGGTTGACGACACGGTCGACGGTCGCGACGGAAACGCCGGCAGCGCGTGCGACATCCTCCAGCGTCGCCTTGCCGGGCAGCGTCTTAACGACCGGCGCGATGCCGCCATCCGCCATCAGCGCGCGGCCCAGAGCATCCCGCGCGTCAGCATCGTGCGGATTTCCGGCACGTCCAGCTCATAGGCGCGGTGGCCGAGCGAGCAGTAGAACACACGCCCCTCGCCATAGGGTTTCTTCCACGCCACGGGCATCACCGCGCCCGCGATCCAGGGCGAATGCTCGCCGCTGAAGGTCGTCGTCGCGAGCACCTCGTTGGCCGGGTCGACATGCATGTAATACTGCTCCGAACGGTGCTCGAAACTTTCGATGCCGGCCATGACCGGGTCGTCGGGCCGGGTGATGTCGACCGTGTAATCGATGATGTTGCCGGGATGGGCAACCCATTGGCCGCCGCACATGAACTGGTAGTCCACCGAGTCCCTGAAAGCATCGCACATGCCACCGTGATGGCCTGCGAGGCCGACGCCGCCGCGCACGGCAGCGCAGAGCGCCAGCGCATCCTCCTTCTCGATCTTCGACATGGTGTAGATCGGCACGATCAGGGAGAGATCGCGGATCGCCGGATCGGAAAACACCGATGTCGAGGTCTCGACGCGGACATCGAAGCCCTCCGCCCTGAGCCAGCCCCGCATCATCGAGGCGCAGAGATCGGGATCATGTCCCGCCCAGCCGCCCCATACGATCATCGCCTTGCGCATCGTCGTCATTCCCTCGCTCAATCGATCTGCCCGACATCGCGCCCGGCGGGCAGGGCCGCCGGCCGCTCGACGCGGCTGTCGATGGTGATCCTGCGGCCCTCATCGGCCGATCTCTGGAACGCCTCCATCACCTCCAGCACATGGAAGGCGAGTGCGCCGCTGGCGCGGTGGGGGCGGTCGGCGAGGATCGCGGCCGCCATGTCGGCGACGCCGATCGAGCGGAACTCGCCCTCGGCATGGCCATGGGTCAGCGCGACTGTCTCCCACGCGCCCCGCGGTTTGGCCAGCTTGACCTCGCCGCCGAACTTGTTGGGGTCCGGAACCGAGAGGCTCGCCTTGTCGCCATAGATCTCGATCGGCGCATGGGTGTGCTGGGGCACATCGAAGCTCATCGTGATCGAGACGACCGCGCCGTTCTCGAACTCGACCGTGCCGGCGACGTGGGTCGAAACCTCGACCGGGATCAGCGCGCCGTTCATCGGCTGGCTGGTGACGAGCCGCTCCAGGCGCGGTCGTGAAGTCGAGCCCATCACGCTGGCGACCGGCCCGAGCAATTGCACAAGATCGGTCAGGTAATACGGGCCCATGTCGAGCATCGGCCCACCGCCGCGCAGATAATAGAAGCCCGGCGCCGGGTGCCAGCTTTCATGGCCCGGGCAGCCGAAGAAAGCGCTGCCGCCGACCGGCCTGCCGATCGCGCCGTCGTCGATCAGCTTGCGCGCCGTCTGGTGGCCGCCCCCGAGAAAGGTGTCGGGCGCGCAGCCGACGCGCAGGTTTTTCTGCGCGGCGAGGTCCATCACCTTGCGTGCCTCGACGGTGTTGATCCCGAGCGGTTTTTCGGAATGGACATGCTTGCCGGCGTTGAGCACGGCGAGGCTGACATCAGTATGGGCCAGCGGCACGGTCAGATTGACGACGATCTCGACATCGTCGCGCTTCAGGAGCTGGTCGACGCGCAGGCCCGGCACGCCGAATTCGGCGCCGCGCTTTTCGGCTGCGGCGCTGCGCATGTCGGCGACGGCCTTCAGCTCCAGCATCGGGAAGCGACGCATCGCCTCGAGATATTTCGTGCTGATGTTGCCGCAGCCGACGACACCGATTCCGACCTTCCGCATTCCCGTTCTCCCGTTTCGATATGGCGGCGCTCGCGGCCTAGCCCTTGACCGCGCCGGCGGTCAGCCCGGCGACGATGTGCTTTTGCGCGAGGATGAAGAGCAGGAAGGTCGGCAGGATCGTCAGCGTGATGAACGCCAGGATCAGATGCCATTCCGACGAGAATTCGCCCTGATAGATCATGATGCCGAGCGGCCAGGGATACATCGCGTCCGAGTTCAGCATCACCAGTGGCAGCAGATAGCTGTTCCAGCTATGGACGAAGGTGATGGTGCCGACCGTGGCGAGGATCGGCCGCGACAGGGGCAGCGTCACATGCCGGAAGAAGTCGATATAGCTGCAACCGTCGACCAGCGCCGCCTCGAGCAGCTCATGCGGCAGATCCTTGAAGAAGCGGCGCAGCAGCAGGATGCTCATGGCGAGACTGAAGGCGACCTGCGGCAGCGCAACGCCGAGATAGCTGTCGAGCAGACCGAGATCGCGCACCTTGATGAACAGCGGCAGGATCGCCGTCGCGGCCGGAAATAGCAGCCCCATGGTCAGATAGCTCAGCAGCATCGCGCTGCCGAAAAAATGGATATGGGCGAAGACGAACGCCGCCATCGAGGCGACGATCAGCGTCAGCACCACCGTCAGGGTCGCGATCACCAGCGAGTTCCAGAGCAACTGCCAGTAGCGCTGCGAGAACAGGATCCCGGTGTAGTTCTCCCATTCCCAGGTCTGCGGCAGCCCGAACGGGTTGGTCCGTAACTCGCCGAGCGATTTGAAGCCGCCGAGCACCGTCGCCAGCAGCGGCACGATCACCACAAGCGCGACCAGACCCAGAAAGACGGCCTTGTAGAACGGCACGAGATCGAGCGGGCGGCGCGGGGTGTAGGCGTCACTCATTGCGCATGAACCAGCGCTTGTAGGTGATCGCGAAGGTGACGCAGATCACGAACAGGATGACGCCGATGGCGCTGCCATAGCCGACGCGCATGCGCGAGACACCGTGGTTGTAGAGGAAGCTGACCATGGTGTTGGAGGAATCGGCCGGGCCGCCGCGCGTCAGCGGCATTACCAGATCGAACAGTTGCAGCGAGCCGACGACGGCGAAGAACACCGAGAGCCGGATCGTCGGATAGAGCAGCGGGATCACGACATAGCGCAGCACCTGCCAGCGCGACGCGCCGTCGATCCGCGCCGCCTCGACAAGATTGCGGTCCATGCCTTGCAGCGCCGCGATGAACAGCATCATGTGGAAGCCGAAATATTTCCACACCACGACGATCAGGATCGCCAGCATCGAGGTCTGCGTCGAGGCCAGCAGATGCGGCGCTTCCGCCCCGAAGGCACGGTAGATCGAGGCCAGCAGGCCGTAATTGCCGTCATAAATGAAGCTGAAGATCAGGCCGGTCGCGATCTCGGCCAGCACATAGGGCAGGAAGAACAGCATCCGGAGCACCACCGCGCCGCGAAATTTCTCGGCGAGGATCAGTGCGAGCGCCATCGCGAGCGGCAGCTGGATCGTCAGGGAGACGACGATGATCAGCAGGTTGTTCTTGAAGGCCGTGCCGAAACCGCGCGAATCGAAAACGAAGCGGTAGTTGTCGAGGCCGATCCAGCGCGTCGGCTTGCCGAAGCCGTTCCAGTTGAAGCCGGAATACCAGGCTGCCTCGCCGATCGGCAGCACGACGAACAGCGTGAACAGCATCAGCGCTGGCGGCAGAAACAGGATCAGCGTGGCGAGACGCGAATCGATCGTCCCGCGCCTCGCCCTGGCCGCAGGCGCACGCGCCTCAGGCTGGATCGCAATCGTGCCGCCGCGCTGGGTCATATCCGATCCCGATCCCGGACCCGCGTTTGCCTCAATTGCCCTGCTTGAAGCCGTCCTGGATCGCCTTGGCGGCCTGCTTTGGCGTCATCGAACCGCCGGCGATCTCGGCGACCGCATCGTTCACCACCCGGCCGACCGAGGGGCCGAGGTCCTGATCGTAGAAGTTTTGATGGTAGTTCGAGGCGGCGATGTTCTTGGCCACGTTCTGCATGAAGGCGGCGCTGAGCGCGGCTTCCGAACCCTTGAAGGTCGGGATGATGAAGTTGCTCTTCGCGAGCTCGCGCTGGACCTCGTCGGAGACGAAGGCTTTCAGGAATTCGATCGCCTCCTTCGGCGCGCCCTTCGTGACGAGCCAGCCATTGACCCCGCCGAGCGTGTCGGTGGGCTGGCCCTTTCCGCCGGCCGGCATCGGGAAATCGATCCAGCCGAGCCTGTCTTCCGCGATGCCCTTCTTGTCGGCGGCGAGCGCGCGCTGCGTCGCGGAGTGATGCGAGATGGCGAGGTTCATCGCCGCCTTGCCGTCGCCGAAGAAGCCGAGCGCCTGCTGGTTCTTGAAGCCGAGGAAGCCGGTCTGGAACGGCTCCAGATCGACGAGCTGCTTCATCAGCTCGCCCGATTTCTGGAAGACCGCACCCTCGAAGCCGCCATCCTGACCCTTGATCGCCGCCTCGAAGGCGGGCTTGCCGCCGAGGCGGACGGCCAGATGCGTCCAGTAGAAATGCAACGGCCACTTGTCGGCGCCGCCGACCGCGATCGGCGTCACGCCGGCAGCCTTGAGCTTCTTCACCGCGTCGAGCAGATCATCCCAGCTCTTGACCTTGGTCCCGTCGACGCCGGCCTTGGCGAAGAGGTCCTTGTTGTACATGAAGCCGACCTGCGAGACGTTGTAGGGCAGGCCGTAGAGCTTGCCGTCGACGGTGAAGGCAGCCACGGCGCCTGCGGACAGGTTATCCTTGTAGGCGCCGACGCCAGAGGTCATGTCCTCGAGCACGCCGGCCTCGACCTGGGCTTTCAGGACGCCGCCGGCCCAGGAATAGAGGATGTGCGGCCGGTCGCGCGATTGCAGGATCGTCGGCAGCTTGGCCTTGTAGGCCTCGTTCTCGAGGAACTGCATCTCGACCTTGGTGCCGGGATTCTTCGCCTCGTATTTCCGCGCCATCTCCTCCCAGATCTTAACCTGGACGGGGTTCTGCTCGATATGAAGCCATTTGACCGTTGTCTGAGCCGCAGCCGAGACGGCAGCGAGCGTCAGCCCGCCGACGGCGAACGCCAGAGTCCTGAGAAATCCCATCGCAACCTCCCATTCCCGGATTTTTACCGGGTTGTCGGCAGATTATCTCAATTTCTGAGGTGCGCAACTCAAAATCTGCGCTATATGTTTGCAGGGCGGGCGCAGTGTCATGATGCGTTCGCCGATTTGGCCCTGCTGCAGGAGTTGCCGATGGCTGCCGTGTATTCCGACCTCGCCGGTAAGGTCGTTCTGGTTACAGGCGGTGCGTCGGGGATCGGGGCCGCGATCTCGCGTCATTTCGCCCGCCAGGGCTCGACTGTCGTCATGTTCGATCTGCTGCGCGAAGCGGGCGAGACGCTGGCGCGGGAGCTGACCGAGGCCGGTTCCCCGGCGCATTTCCAGCATGTCGACCTGACCGACATCCCAGCCTTGCGGGCCGGCATCGCGCAGGCGCAGGCGCGGCACGGCGCGATCGCGATCCTCGTCAACAACGCCGCCCATGACGAGCGCCACGCCACCGAAAGCGTTACGCCCGAGTATTGGGACGACCGGATCGCGGTCAATCTGAAGCACCAGTTCTTCGCGGCGCAGGCCGTCCTGCCGGGCATGAGGGCTGCCGGAGGCGGCGTCATCATCAATTTCGGCTCGACCTCGTGGATGGCGGGTCAGGGCGGCATGGTGGCCTACACCGCCAGCAAATCCGGCGTGATCGGCCTGACGCGTTCGCTGGCGCGCGACTACGGCCCCGACAACATCCGCGTCAACGCAATCGCGCCCGGCTGGATCATGACCGAGCGCCAGATCGAGAAATGGCTCACGCCAGACGGCGAAGAGGAGCTGATGCGCCGGCAATGCCTGAAGCGCCGGCTGCTACCCGACGAACTGGCGAAATTCACGGTCTTCCTCGCCTCCGATGAGGCCTCCGCCTGCACCGCGCAGCATTATGTCGTCGATGGCGGCTGGGTTTAGGTGGCCTTGAAGCTCGCCTGGATCCAGGTGCCGCGGGTTGCAGACCTGTCGGGTCCATGCCGATCCCAGCCTGACTGCGGACGGCCGCCTGTTCTCGCGCAGGACATGTCTCGCCAAGCGTTAGATCTCATGGCAGCGAAGGTAACGACAGAAGGCTGGGCGCGGCGCGTGCCAAAGACCAAAGGTGTCGATGGCTTCATCTGCCTATGCCCAAGGAAAGGCCGGTGCCGGATAGGCGGAAAGGCCCTTCACCCATCCGCAGTAATGCGCAGACCACCATCGATCACGCAGGCCTGACATTGTACGGATAGGGAGCTATCCCCTGCAGAACACCAGTGATTGATTTGCGGTACGCCGTTTTGATGAAGAAGCGCCCGACAGGGATCGTTGTGCAATCTTCCATTGCAAGCGCTCCTATCGCCTCAGCGATACGCGTGCGGTTCGCTTCATCCTTGGCATCGAGCCAATCCTGTATCATGGCCTCCGCTTTGGGGTTCTCCGGCCAGCCGAACCAACCAGATGCTCCCTGTTCGCGAACCAGCGAGGAGACCGCAGGGTTGGAGTAGTTTGGTGCGCTGCCAAAGCTGTGAAAGACGCTCCAACCTCCCTTGTCGACGCTCTCGCGGCTCGCCCTTTTCTGCACGACCGTACCCCAGTCGCTTTCGCGGAGATCGACGTTAAAACCGACGCGTTTCAGGATGTCGGCGGTGACCTGCCCGAGTGGACCGATCGCTGGAAAATCCGTCGGGTTGATGACGACAGTCTGCTCGCCCTTGTAGCCTGACTCCGCGAGAAGCTTCTTTGCAGCGTCGATATCGCCTCTCATCAAGGTCGAGCCATAATCCTTCTCGTACGACGTCCCGCACGGATAGGGGCTTCGGCAGGTCGACCAGAGCGATTTGTCATCGCCCTGCACCGCCTGCATGTAGCTTTCCTGGCTCACCGCCATCATGAAAGCCTGGCGCACCTTCCTGTTGTTGAACGGCGCCTGAAGATGATTGACGCGTGCGAAGGCGTGGCGTCCGCCGGGCTGGTCGATCTGTAGGGTAATCCCTGCTTTCGCCAGAACAGGCAGCAGATCGGGGAGTGGCTGTTCCCACCAGTCGATTTCGCCGTTCTGAATGGCGGCCGCAGCGGTTGCGGGATCTGGCATGATCGTCCATTCGATGCGCGGAAAATGCGCGATCTTGGCCCCTGAGCCCCATTCGACGGGCTCTGATCGCGGCACATATGCGCTGAATTTCTCATAGGCGCAGCGGCTACCCGAGACGTATTCGCCGGGAAGGAACCGGTACGGACCGGAGCCGATCGCCTCGGTGAAGGCCTTGTAAGGATCGGTCTGGGCAAACCGAGCCGGCATGATCCAGGCGATACTGGAATCAGGTTTTGCCAGCGCATCGAGGAGAAGCGGGAAGGGACGCGTAAGCTTGATAACAAGCGTTTTGTCATCAGGGGTTTCGTAGCGGTCGACCGTCTTTCCCATGATCTGACCGAACGTGTCTCGCTTGCTCCAGCGCTCGATGCTCGCCGCGCAATCGCTGCTGCGCACCGGAGACATGTCGTGGAACATGAGGCCATCGCGCAACTTGATCGTCCATGTGAGACCGTCGTCAGAGACCTGATGCCCCTGCGCCATCTGCGGGCGGGGCTTCATATCCGCCCCACAAGCGTATAGAACGTCGTAGACGTAATAGGAGTGGTTGTTGGTCACTGTCGCGGTCGTCCAGATCGGATCGAGCGACGTCAGATTCGCTTGTGGGACGAAGCGCAGGGTCGCTACCTTCTGCGCGATCGCGGGCGAAGCGATAAGCGTGGCAGCAGTTCCCGCCAGAAATGTACGGCGTCGCATTGCAGTCCCCCCAATGTTATTTTGATGGAAGGTATCCTTTTGCCGCGAGGTAAGCGATGCCTTTCTCAGCCCTGTTCTCACCGTATTTTAGCAATTGAAGCAGTAGCCAAAGTGAACGGACATGGCCTCCCACTTCCGTAAGAGGTAGGAGAAATGCCGTGATAAGCCGCGCAGACGAGCGTCTGGTTTCTGACAAGCGCCGAATGTCAGCAAGCGGCGCATTTCTTCGGGAAGCGGTGAGGGCCAAATCGGCCTCTGCTGAACCCTCCGACCCCTTCGACCCAGTCGCCTTGTCCAACGATGCCGTCGGCCTCGGTCATTGATCAATTTCCCTGCAATCCAGCACCTGCCATCGCATTGGAGCAGTCCGGCGGCTTGACCTGTTTGCGACGGCAACGCCTGATCACGGCATTTGACTGTCGATCGCCAGATGGGCTCATTGGATTGGCTGATGCTTTGCCTGCTCAATGCTCGCCGCGCCGAGCATCGCCTCAAGCTTGGCTAAAAGCTCAGCGCTAAACCGGAGTTGCGTGCTGGCTTGGCCGTAGACTTGGACAGAAAAAGCCGCCCCAGAACGGAGCGGCTTTTCGAAGCAAAAACAATCGGCTAGACCGATTGGTGTTACTTGATCTTGGTTTCCTTGAACTCGACGTGCTTGCGCGCGACCGGGTCGTACTTCTTCTTGGACATCTTCTCGGTCATCGTGCGCGAGTTCTTCTTGGTGACATAGAAGAAGCCCGTATCGGCGGTCGAGAGCAGCTTGATCTTGATGGTCACGGCCTTGGCCATGGGGATATTCCTCGAGCCTTGCGGGCCAGCGAGGCCCTCAGAAAAGAAAATGGCCGGGCGGACCCGGCAAACCGTCGGTTGGGGGAATGCCGCAACAGCCCGGCGAAGTCAAGAAAGAATGGTCGGGCTCCCTGGCATTTCGGCGATCCGGGCAGGGCGAACCGTCTCGACCCTGCCCGCAACGCCAAACGGCGCGCCGGGGCTCAGCCGCTGGGCGGGGTGTTCTTGAAACTCCCGAGCGACTGGATTTTCGTCCACCAGTCGTTGAAGCCTGCGACATCGGAGACGGCCGCGAGGTCGGGAGTGAGCGAGACGTAGAACACGATCGGCGCGAGATAGAGATCGGCAAGACTGAGATCGCCGGCGATGAAAGGCGACGACCCCTTGGTCTTCATCGCGAGTTCGATGACCTTGCGGCCGTTGGCAATGCCCTTCTGCCGGGCATCTTCGTTCTGGCCGCCGACGAAATCAGGAAAGAGATGGAACGCGGCGACGCCGCCGAGCAGCGCGCCATAGCCGTAGGAATCGATCAGGCCGACGACCATATCCATGCGGGCGCGGTCCTTTGGCGCTGCGGGAACCAGAGATTTGCCGGGCAGCACGTCGTTGAGATAACGCGCGATCGCCGATGTCTCGAGGATCGTCATGCCATCATGTTCGATGACCGGCACCTTGCCGAAGGGGTGGCGTGCGAGATGCTCTGGCGTGTGCGGATCGCCCGCCAGCACGTTCAGGGGGACCTGCCTGACGTCGGCTGCGGCTTTCTCGGCGAGCAGCATCTTGATCGTGCGGACATAGGTGGAGCCGTTGAAGCCCCAGAGCGTGATGGTCGACATGCATTCATCCTCTTCACGTCTGTGCAAGACGAAGTGCTACGCCGCGAATATTACAGTTCTTCCCGGACGAAGACGCCCTTCTTCTCCCAGAAATAGGGTACCGGCAGAAAAGGTCCAAAGCCAGCGCTCAGCCGCGCCTCGACCTCCCGGAGAATCACCTGCGTGATCGTCGGCAGGTCGAGCTTCTGGGCCTCGGCGAAGGTGACCCAGACCAACTCGATCAATTCCGAGTTCTCGCCGGTGACGCCTTCGACCTTACCCGCGAGTGCGCTGTAGTCGAGCGCGAAGAAGCGCGTGTCGAAGCGCTTGGGCCGGCGTGGCGGCGTCACGGCGCGGGCGACGAAGCTCAGCGCTCCCAGATCTGGAAAAATGCCATGGCTGGCGAAGTCGGTCCATGTGCCGGCAGGCGGGTTTGCGGGTGCGCCAAGATCGGTTGCGCCGAAGAGAAGGCCGGTCTCCTCGAAGGTCTCGCGAATGGCGGCCAGCGCCAGTGCGCGAGCCTTCATCGGGCTTGGTCGTACCACGCGCTTCATCAGCCGCTCTTCGCAAACCTGCCCGAGCGCGCCTGTAGCCGTCATGCGGCGATCCTCTGGGTCGATCCGGCCGCCCGGGAAGACGAACTTGCCAGGCATGAACTTGTGGCCGGGATGACGCTTGCCCATCAGCACGCGCGGCGTCTTGCCGGACCTGTCGAGGATCATCACGGTCGCGGCGTCTTTCGGACGCAGATTGAAGGTGACGCGCGCCCGCTCGGCCTGCGTCAGAAAGACCGCGTTTTCGTTCACGAGTTGGCCACCGCGGCACCAGGTTGACGTTCCGGCCGGTCGGGCTCGCCGCCAAAGCCGTGCATGCGCAGCGCCCATTGCAGGCCGACCACGCCGCCCTTGACCGGCTGCATCATCGGCACGGCGAGCAGAACGGTCAGCGCCGGCCAGATCGTCATGTGAAGCCACATCGGCCATTCGGCGTATTTCTCCGCCATCAGCAGGCCGCCGACGACGATATGGCCGACGATGGTGATCACCACATAAGGCGGCAGGTCGTCGGCGCGCTGGTGGTGCAACACCTCGCCACAGGCCTCGCAGGCATCGACCGGCTTCAGGAAGGCGCGGAAGAGCTTGCCTTCCCCGCAATGGGGACAGCGCCCCATCAGGCCGCGGCCGATCGCCAGACGCCAGTCGCGCTCGGCGGGCCGACCTTGAGATATGTGAACCTGCACCGACATCAGCGCCTCTTGCCGGGCTTCTTTCCGCCCGCCTTGACGAAGGACGATTTCGCCCTTCCACGCCCTGGAAGTGGTGGTCGTGAGGCCTTCGTTCCAGAGCGTCCTGGTGTCACACGCCGCCCTTCCGAGAGCAACTCGAAACGCAGCGCGCCAGCCACAGGCGCAGCCTCGACCAGCTTGACATGGACACGGTCGCCCAGCCGCCAGCTTTCGCCGCTGCGCTCGCCGGTCAGCGCATGCGCCGCCTCGTCATAGCGATAATAGTCCGCTCCCAGCGTCGAGGCGGGGACGAAGCCGTCGGCCCCGGTGCCGTCGAGCTTGATGAACAGCCCGGCGCGGTTGACCCCGCCGACGCGGCCGTCGAAGGACGAGCCGATCTGGTCGGCGAGGAAATGCGCGATCAGCCGGTCCGTGGTCTCGCGTTCGGCCGCCATCGCGCGTCTTTCGGCTGCCGATATCCTGGTCGAGATTTCGCGCAACTCGGCGAGCGTCGCGTTCTTCGGCAGGCCGTCATCGCCGAAACGCTGCGCCGTGATCAGCGCGCGATGCACGATCAAGTCGGCATAACGCCGGATCGGCGAGGTGAAATGGGCGTAGCGGCGCAGGTTCAACCCGAAATGCCCGTAATTCTCGGCGACATATTCGGCCTGCGCCTGCGTCCGCAGAACGACCTCGTTCATCAGGAGTTCGTTCTCGGAGCCCTTGATCATGCCTAAGATGCGGTTGAACAGCACTGGCCGCAGCGCGCCGTCCCGGGGCAGCTTGATCCCGATCGAGGCCAGCACCTCGCCGAGCGCGCGCATCTTTTCCAGCGAAGGCTCGTCATGGCAGCGATAGATCAGGATGCTGCCGGCCTTCTCCAGCGTCTCGGCGGCCGCGACGTTGGCGAGGATCATGAACTCCTCGATCAGCCGGTGCGCCGCCAGCCGTTCGGGCACGATGACGCGGTCGACCGCGCCGTCGGGCTTCAGGACCAGCTTGCGCTCCGGCAGGTCTAGGTCGAGCGGCTGGCGCAGATCGCGCGCCCGCGAGGCGATGCCGTAGGCCGCCCAGAGCGGCATCAGGATGGAATCGCGGATCGGCGCTGTCGTATCGTCGGGCTTGCCGTCGATGGCGGCCTGCGCCTGCTGGTACGAAAGCTTCGCCGCCGAGCGCATCAGGATACGATGGAAGGAGTGGCTCTTCTTTTCGCCATCGGCCTTGAGCACGAGCCGCACCGCCAGCGCCGGCCTGTCTTCGCCGCCGCGCAGCGAGCAAAGGTCGTTGGAGATGCGTTCGGGCAGCATCGGCACGACGCGATCGGGAAAGTACACCGAATTGCCGCGCTCCAGCGCCTCGCGGTCGAGGCTGGAGCCGGGCCGGACATAGGCCGCGACATCGGCGATCGCGACCGTGACGACGTAGCCGCCGGCGTTGTCGGGGTCGCTGTCGGGGGCGGCATGGACCGCATCGTCATGATCCTTGGCGTCGGCCGGATCGATCGTGATCAGCGGCAGGTCGCGCCAGTCCTCGCGCCCGGCGGTGCCGGCTGGCCGCACCGAATCGGCTTCGGCGATCGTCGCCGGCTTGAATTCGTTGGGAATGCCATGGGCGTGGATTGCGATCAGGCTGACCGCGCGCTCCGACTTGATCGAGCCCAGCCGCTCGCGCACATGCGCCTCGGACGGGCCGAAGCGCGTTTCGTTGCGCAGCGAAACCGAGACGAGATCACCGTCCTGCGCGTCCGCCGTGCGCCCTTTCGGAATCAGCGCCTCGCGGCCCTGCGCCTTCTTGTCGATCGGGATCAGCCGTCCCGATCCGTCGGGCAGGGCGCGGAAGATGCCGAGCACCTGCGCCTTGCCCTTGCCCATGATCTTCAGCACGCGGCCAGAATAGAGAAAGCCGTCGACACCCTTCAACCGCGTCAGCTTCAGCAGGACATGGTCGCCGACGCCGGCCGCGGGCGCGGCATGGCGCTTGGCCCTGAACTCGCGCACGCGTTCGATCAGAATGCGCGGGGCCGTGCCCTGATCGGCCTCGTTCCACTCCAGCGGCGCGGCGAAGAGGTCGCCGTCGCGATCCTTGCCCTTGATCTCCGAGAGAAGCACCGGGGGCAGCGCGCCGCGCGGATGGGACGCAGCCCCGCTGCCGGGAGCATCGGTCGCCTCGTCTTCCTGGATCTCCTTGAGCAACCGCTTCAGCCAGATCTTGCCGCCCCCATCCATGCCGAAGGCGCGCGCGATCTCGCGGCGGCCGGCCTCGCGGCCAGCGGCGCGTTCTGCCTCGATGAAATCGAGGATTGCCTCGCGGCTGGGCTCAGGCGCCGACGATGACACGATACGGACTCACGGGGTGGGGGCAGTAGGAGATGGACACGGCCTCTGTCTGCCATGCGCGTCGCCGCGACGCCAGAAGGAGCGGTGCCGCCCCAACCTGCAACGAAAGAAGGGCTGTCCTTTCGGACAGCCCTTCCATTGTCGAACCGCGGCCCGGCGAACCGGACCCAAAGGCGCGAAAACTCACGCGGAACAAGACCCCCACTGGGAATGAGTCCAGGTCCGCCCGCTTTGCTCCAGCGGTTGATGACAATGAGACACTGGATCACCTCCTTTCAGTTGTTACCGACAGACACAGGCTAGGGCGATTCTTCGCAGCTCGTAAATGCCAAAAAACGCGCTGTCTCAGCCTCGTGAAAAGCAGGAAAAGCCGGCAAAATAGCTGCAGCTTGCATACATGCTCAATCGCGGGGCAGTTAAATCGCCTTATAATTAGGCAGCATTAGCCGTATTGCATCATCGTTGCGTCCGGGTTGGGCTTTATCGCAGGAAATGCCGCCAGCTTTCGCTCTGCGACAGAGATTTGCGGCAGGTCGCGGGCCCATTGCACCGTTGGCACGTCGCTTGCGAGCCCTGCCGCACGGGCCGGGGAGGCCTGTCGGCTCTCTCGTGAAGAGCGCCGTTCAACAGGGATCGTTCGGGGGACATGTCCGTGAACAACACTCGTCGCGTCATTTTGGGCGCCGCGCTGGCTGGAGCCACAATGCTGGGCTCCTTCCTGCCGGCTGCGGCCCAGGAAACCATCAAGGTCGGCATCCTCCATTCGCTCTCGGGCACGATGGCGATTTCGGAGACCACGCTGAAAGACGTCATGCTCATGCTCATCGACGAGCAGAACAAGAAGGGCGGCGTGCTCGGCAAGAAGCTTGAGGCCGTCGTGGTCGATCCGGCCTCGAACTGGCCGCTCTTCGCCGAGAAGGCGCGCGAGCTCATCGCCAAGGACAAGGTCTCGGCCGTGTTCGGCTGCTGGACCTCGGTCTCGCGCAAGTCGGTTCTGCCGGTGTTCAAGGAGCTGAACTCGGTCCTGTTCTACCCCGTCCAGTACGAGGGCGAGGAGAGCGAGCGCAACGTGTTCTACACCGGCGCCGCCCCCAACCAGCAGGCGATTCCCGCCGTCGATTATCTCGCCAAGGAAGAGAAGGTTCAGCGCTGGGTGCTCGCCGGCACCGACTACGTCTACCCGCGCACGACCAACAAGATCCTTGAGGCCTATCTCAAGTCGAAAGGCGTGAAGCAGGAGGACATCCTGATCAACTACACCCCGTTCGGCCATTCCGACTGGCAGACGATCGTCTCCGACATCAAGAAGTTCGGCACCGCCGGCAAGAAGACCGCCGTGGTCTCGACCATCAACGGCGACGCCAACGTGCCGTTCTACAAGGAGCTCGGCAACCAGGGCATCAAGGCGACCGACATTCCGGTCGTGGCCTTCTCGGTCGGCGAGGAAGAACTCGCCGGCATCGACACCAAGCCGCTGCTCGGCCATCTCGCCGCCTGGAACTACTTCCAGTCGGTCAAGACGCCCGAGAACGAGGCCTTCATCAAGCAGTGGAAGGCCTACAAGAAGTCCGAGAAGGCCGTCACCAACGACCCGATGGAAGCCCATGTCATCGGCTTCGCCATGTGGGTGAAGGCGGTCGAGAAGGCCAAGTCCACGGATCCGGACAAGGTCATCGACGCGCTGCCCGGCATCGAAGCGCCGAACCTGACCGGCGGCATCTCCAAGATGCTCCCGAACCACCACATCACCAAGCCGGTGCTGATCGGCGAGATCAAGGCCGACGGCCAGTTCGACGTGGTCTCGAAGACCGGTCTCGTCGCCGGCGACGCCTGGTCGAAAGAGCTCGATGGCTCCAAGGACCTGATCGGCGACTGGGTCGAGAAGAAGTGCGGCAACTTCAACGTCAAGACCGGCAAGTGCGGCGGCGCTTGATCTGATCAATGAGGGACGGCAGGCCACTGCCTGCCGTCCCTTCCTCATCGTCCCCAGCCCTCATCCTGAAGAGCGCTCAGCAGGATGAAGGTTGAGGTTCGTGACAATCCGGCAGACGAAAAGCGATCGATGACCCGCCTGTTCCGCATGATTGCCGTTGCCCTCGTCATGGTTTTTTCAGCCGGTTCGGCCTCGGCCCAGAATGCCGACGAAGCCTTTACGAGGCTTGGCGCCGACAGCTTCTCGGATACCGCCCGGGCGATCGACATCCTGATCGCCACCGCCCATCCTCAGGCCGCCGTGATCATCGAGGCGCTTGCCGAGGGTCGTCTGCTCGCCGGCGGTGGCGTTGTGGTCGTGAAAGCAAAGGACGGTAAACTGACGGACGGCAAGACGGGGCTGCCGCTCTCGGCCGAGCCCGCCGGCGTCGCGACGGTCCGCCTCAACAACAATCTGCGCCGGGTCGTGCAGGGCGCTCTCGGCGGCCTCGGCCTGCTCAGCCCCGACACGGCCAAGCGCATTGCCTCGGCCGAAGCCGTCTTCAAGTCGCGTGACATCTCCGTCCTGCCCGTGCTTGAAGCCGCGATCGCCAAGGAGACCGACGCCAGGGCCAAGGCTGCCCTGCGCCAGGCCCAGGCCGCGATCCTGATCGTCAAGCCCGATGCGCCGCCCTTCGACCGGCTCGCCGCCGTGGACCTGCTGCGCGAACGCGGCGACCAGGATGCGCTGGCGACGCTGCGCTCGCTGCCCGGCGATGCGTCACCCGCGCTCAAGGATGCGCAGGCCAAGGCGATCACGGCGATCGAGGGCAAGCTCGCGATCTGGCGGGCCGGCCAGAACCTCTGGTACGGCCTCTCGCTTGGCTCCGTCCTGCTGCTGGCGGCTATCGGGCTCGCCATTACCTTCGGCGTCATGGGCGTCATCAACATGGCCCATGGCGAGATGGTGATGCTGGGGGCCTACACCACCTTCATCGTGCAGGAGATTATCCGCACCCGCTTTCCCGGCCTGTTCGACTATTCGCTGCTGATCGCCGTGCCGCTCGCCTTCTTGGTTGCGGGCCTCGTCGGCATCGCGATCGAACGCGGCGTCATCCGCTTTTTGTACGGGCGGCCGCTGGAGACGCTGCTGGCGACCTGGGGCATCAGCCTGATCCTGCAGCAGGCGGTACGGACGGCGTTTGGACCCACCAACCGCGAGGTCGGCGCGCCCAACTTCATGTCGGGCGCCTTCGAGATCGGTCAGCTCGCCATCACCTGGAACCGGCTCTGGATCATCGTTTTCGCCGGCCTCGTCTTCGCCGCGCTGCTGGCGATCCTGAAGCTGACGCCGATCGGCCTGCAGATGCGCGCCGTCACCCAAAACCGCCGCATGGCCTCGGCCATGGGCATTCGCACCGGCCGCGTCGATGCGCTGACTTTCGGACTAGGCTCGGGTGTCGCGGGGCTCGCCGGCGTCGCGCTCTCGCAGATCGACAACGTCAGCCCCAATCTCGGCCAGAGCTACATCATCGACAGTTTTATGGTCGTGGTCTTCGGTGGCGTCGGCAATCTCTGGGGCACGCTTGTCGGAGCTCTTACGCTCGGCATCGCCAACAAGGTCCTCGAGCCCTATGCGGGCGCGGTGCTGGGCAAGATTGCGCTGCTCGTTTTCATCATCCTGTTTATCCAGAAGCGCCCGCGCGGCCTGTTCGCGCTCAAGGGCAGGGCGGTGGAAGCATGATCACGCGCTTCCTCATCCAGGGCATGGACAAGCGCGGGCTCGTCTTCCTGTGCCTCGTCGCGGCGATCGCCGTTCTGGTGCCGCTGTCGAACCTGCTGCTGCCGACGGGCTCGTTCCTGCATGTCCCGACAGCGACGATGTCGCTCTGGGGCAAATATCTCTGCTACGCCTTGCTTGCGATCTCGCTAGACCTCGTCTGGGGTTATTGCGGCATTCTTTCGCTCGGCCACGGCGCGTTCTTCGCGCTCGGCGGCTATGCGATGGGGATGTATCTGATGCGCCAGATCGGTTCGCGCGGCACCTATGGCAACCCGATCCTGCCCGACTTCATGGTCTTCCTGAACTGGGGCGAGCTGCCCTGGTACTGGTATGGCTTCGGCTCGTTTCCCTTCGCCATGCTGATGGTACTGTTGGCGCCGGGGCTGCTCGCCTTTATCTTCGGCTGGTTCGCGTTCCGCTCGCGCGTCACCGGCGTCTACCTTTCGATCATCACCCAGGCGCTGACCTACGCCCTGCTGCTCGCGTTCTTCCGCAACGACATGGGTTTCGGCGGCAATAACGGCCTGACCGATTTCAAGGACATCGTCGGTTTCAACGTGCAGGCGCAGACGACGCGCGCCGCGCTCTTCGCCATGACCTGCGTCATGCTGATCGCCGGCTTCCTGATCGCGCGCGGCATTGTCACCTCCAAGCTCGGCAAGGTGGTGATCGCGATCCGGGACGCCGAATCGCGCACCCGCTTCCTCGGCTACCGGGTCGATCGCTTCAAGCTCTTCGTCTTTACCGTTTCGGCCTGCATGGCGGGTGTGGCGGGCGCGCTCTACGTGCCGCAGGTCGGCATCATCAACCCGAGCGAGTTCAATCCCGGCAACTCGATCGAGACCGTGATCTGGGTCGCGGTCGGCGGGCGCGGCACGCTGGTGGGCGCGGCGCTCGGGGCGGTCGTGGTCAACTACGCCAAGACCGTCTTCACCTCCGGCTTCATGGCGCCGTATTGTCTGTTTGCGCTCGGCGCGCTCTTCGTCTTCGTCACGATCTTCATGCCCAAGGGCATTCTGGGAACGGCGCAGCAGTTCTGGGAGAAGCGCCGCAAGCCCGAGCCTGCCGCTGCTCCCGCAGCAGCCCCGGCGGAGTGACGGTCATGAACGCTTCCAACTCCGGCGCGCTGACCTCTTCGCTGCTCTATCTCGACGGCGTCAGCGTCTCTTTCGACGGCTTCAAGGCGATCCGCGGTCTGTCGCTGGTGATTGCGCCTGGCGAGATGCGCGCCATCATCGGCCCCAACGGCGCCGGCAAGACGACCATGATGGATATCATTACCGGCAAGACCAAACCCGATGTCGGCACGGTGATGTTCGGCGGTTCTGTCGACCTGACCAAGATGGACGAGGCCTCGATCGCCAATCTCGGCATCGGCCGAAAATTTCAGAAGCCGACGGTGTTCGATTTCCACACCATCGAGGACAACATCCTGCTGGCGCTGAAGGCGCCGCGCAGCGTCGGCAAGACGCTGTTCTGGCACACCGCCGCAGCCCAGCAGAAGCGCATCGACGACATTCTCGGCGTCATCAAGCTCGGCGATGCGCGCGACCGGCTCGCCGGCTCGCTTTCGCACGGCCAGAAGCAGTGGCTCGAGATCGGCATGCTGCTGGCGCAGGATCCCAAACTCCTGCTCGTCGACGAACCAGCCGCCGGCATGACCGATGGCGAGACCGCCGAGACCGCCGTGCTGCTGAAGGAAATCGCCAGGGACCATTCGGTCATCGTGGTCGAGCACGACATGGGCTTCATCCGCGAACTCGGGGTGAAGGTCACGGTGCTGCACGAGGGCTCGGTGTTGGCCGAAGGCCCCCTCGATGTCGTCAGCGCCAATGAGCGCGTCGTCGAAGTGTATCTGGGGCGGTGAGAGTCATGGCTTCACTTCCCTCCGCCAGTTCTCCCACCCTTGCCGTCATTCCGGACCAGCCGCGTAGCGGCGCCGATCCGGAATCCATCACAGGGCACGACGGTGCCTTACGATGGATTCCGGGTCTTCGCTCCGCTGCGCCCGGAATGATGGTGTGTAATTTTTCAGGGCCTTGGCTGGCAATGGACATGGCCTCATGCTGACCGTCGACGCCATCGATCTCCATTACGGCGCGGCCCAGGCGCTGCGACGTGTGTCCGTTACCGCGCAGATCGGCAAGGTCACCTGCGTGATGGGCCGCAATGGCGTCGGCAAGACCACGCTGATGCGCGCCATCGTCGGCCAGCAAGCGATCAGCGCCGGCAAGATCAGTTTCGCCGGCGAGGATATCTCGACCATGCGCACGGAGGATCGCGCCCGCGCCGGCATCGGCTTCGTGCCGCAGGGCCGCGAGGTCTTCCCGCTGCTGACGGTGAAGGAAAACCTCGAAACCGGTTTTGCGCCCTTGCCACGCAAGGAGCGCTACGTTCCCAACGAACTGTTCGACCTGTTCCCAGTGCTCAAGTCCATGCTGGGCCGACGAGGCGGAGACCTCTCGGGTGGCCAGCAACAGCAACTCGCCATTGCGCGAGCGCTGGTCACCCGGCCCAAATTGCTGGTGCTCGACGAGCCGACCGAAGGCATCCAACCCTCGATCATCAAGGATATCGGCCGTGCGATCGATTTCCTGCGCTCGCGGGGCGACATGGCGATCGTGCTGGTCGAGCAGTATTTCGACTTCGCCCGCGATCTCGCCGACACGATGTTCGTGATGGACCGCGGCGAAGTCGTGCTGTCGGGCCCGATGAAGGATCTCGACGCCAATCAGGTCCAGCGCCTGATCCAGGTGTGAAGGCCGGCGCCGCTCAGATATCGAGCGGCGCGTTGTCGACCACTTCTTTCATCACGAAGAAAGTCCGGGTCTGGCGGACGCCCGGCAGCGCGATCAGCTTGTCGGCATGGAGCTTGTTGAAATCCGCCATGTCCTTGACCCTGATCTTGAGAAAATAGTCGAAGTCGCCGGCGACGATGTGGCAGTCGAGGATCACCGGCATCTTGCGGATAGCGGCCTCGAAATCGCCAAAACTCTCTGGCGTCGAACGGTCGAGGACCACGCCGACGAAGGCGAGCGTGCCCATCTCGACATGTCGCGGCGACACCTGCGCCCGCACGGAGGTGACATAGCCTTCGGCGAACAGGCGCTGGATGCGTCGGTGACAGGTCGCGGCGCTGGTGTTCACCCGCTTCGCGATCTCGGCATTGCCCAGCCGCCCGTCCGACTGCAGCAGTCGCAGGATTTTGATGTCGGTCCGATCGAGATTCGCCGTCATGAAAGAATCTTCCAGATTAGCTAGAAAAACGTCCAATCAACGACAAGAATGGACATAAGCGAGCTTTATAGCTTCAGAAATATGCCTCACTTCGGAAGGACGTTCCAGCCCTGTTTCGGTAGGTTTCCGGCCATCGAACCTGATGGAAAGCGACCCGCCATGTTGAGCAAATTCGAGCGTTATCCCCTGACTTTCGGCCCGACGCCGATCGAAAAACTGGAGCGGCTTTCTGCCCATCTCGGCGGGCAGGTCGAGCTCTTCGCCAAGCGCGAGGATTGCAACTCAGGTTTGGCATTCGGCGGCAACAAGCTGAGAAAGCTCGAATATATCGTCCCCGATGCAATCGCGAGCGGAGCCGACACGCTGGTCTCGATCGGCGGCGTGCAGTCGAACCACACCCGCATGGTCGCAGCGACTGCCGCCAAGATCGGGATGAAATGCCGGCTGATCCAGGAGAGCTGGGTGCCCCATGAGGATGCGGTCTATGACCGCGTCGGCAACATCCTGATGTCGCGCGTCATGGGCGCCGACGTTCAACTCGTCGACGAGGGTTTCGACATCGGTATCCGCGCGAGCTGGGAAAAAGCGCTGGAGGACGTCAAGGCGAAGGGCGGCAAACCCTATGCGATCCCCGCCGGCGCATCGGTCCACAAATATGGTGGTCTCGGCTATGTCGGTTTCGCAGAAGAGGTGAGGGCGCAGGAGGCCGAACTCGGCTTTGCGTTCGACTACATCGTCGTCTGCACGGTCACGGGCTCGACCCATGCCGGCATGGTCGTGGGGTYTGCGAAAGACGGTCGCCAGCGCCACGTCATCGGCATCGACGCCTCCTGCACCCCGTTCCAGACAAAGGCGCAGGTGCTCGACATCGCGCGGAAGACTTCTTCGCTGGTCGGCGGCAACGACATCACCGTAGACGATATCGTGCTCAACGAGGACTACGCCTATCCCGTCTATGGCGTGCCTTCGCAGGAGACGATCGAAGCGATCCGCCTCTCGGCCCGGTTAGAGGGCATGATGACCGACCCCGTCTATGAGGGGAAATCGATGCAGGGCATGATCGACCTCGTGAAGAAGGGCTTCTTCCCGTCCGGATCGAAGGTGCTTTACGCTCATCTCGGCGGCGTGCCGGCGATCAACGGCTACAGCTACACCTTCCGCAACGGCTGATGGCGATGGACGCCGTCATCCTGTGCGAGTTCGCGCCTGGCGATGCGGGCGTGCGTGCGGACCTTCTCGGCCGCATCGCGCCGCTCGCGCTGTCCGGCGAAGGACGCCTCAGCTTCGTCGCAACCGGGCGCGAAGTGCCGGGCGGGACCGCAATCGAGATCGTCGCAATCGCCTTCGCGAAGGAGCTGGCGGCGGAAACGGCGCTGCGGCGCTGGCGCGACGATGCGACCTTTCCGGCGGCAGCCAGTCTCAGGCTGCTGCGGATCGAGCCGATCTGGTCGATCGAGCCGCTGGCGCTGATGTTTCCGTGAACACCCGGGGCTGTAGCGTTGGCTCAGCTGTGCAGCGCCAGCCCCTTGACGATCTTGTCGATCTCCTTGCGCTCGCCATGCAGCGCCAGCCCGACGAGGTCGAGCGCGTCGGTCGCAACAGCGGTGACGGCAGCGCGATTGTCGGCGTCGTTGCCGGTCGAGAACAGCTCGCGCGTGTAGATCGAGGGCCTGACGCCGCGATCCTGCGCGCGCTTCAGGACCTGCTTCAGCTGCTCCGGGGTCGCCTGAAAGATCAGGATCGGCTGGCGGATCAGCGGCCCATAGAAGCGCCCCGACGCATCGGCGTAGTTTTCGCCACCGAGTTCGGGATAGGTTGAAACGAGCCCGCCGGCGAGGAAGCTGGCGGCGTTGAGTTTCTGCCAGGTCGCGAGATTCTCAGCGACCACGATGGCGATCTTGGTGTCGTAACGCATGGCGCAATCGCTAGCCGCTCCGGGGCGAGCCCGTCTTGAACGATCGTGCGGCCCTTCTGCGGGCGACTGGATGCGCGACGGGCAAGGCGCGCCCGGCATCGAGCGGATCGAGGCCTTCTTCACCGGCCACGCCTATGATCCGCACCGGCATGACAGCTACGCGCTCGGCCTGACGCTAAGCGGCCTGCAGCGCTTCGACTATCGCGGTGCGCGCCGGGACAGCGTCGCGGGCAACGCCATCGTCCTGCATCCGGACGAAGTCCATAACGGCCGCTCCGGCGTCGAGAGCGGCTTTCGCTACCGCATGCTCTATCTCGAACCCAGGCTGGTGCGCGACGCGCTGGGTGAACGCGCGAGAACGCTGCCCTTCGTTCCTGCCGCCGTCTCGTCCGATCCGGCGCTCGTCAGGGCCATCGGCCGCTCCTTGTCGGATCTCGACCGTCCGCTCGCGCCGATCGAGGCCGACGATCGCGTGCTCGACCTCGCCGACGCGATGCTGGCGCTCGACCCCGCCATTGCGCGCGACACCGGCAGCACGCCGGCGCTTGCCGCTTGCGAGCGCGTCCGGCAGTTCCTCGACGCCCATCTCGACCGGAACGTCGCGTCCAGCGAACTGGAAGCGGTCTCGGGACTGGACCGTTTCGCCATGGCGCGGCATTTCCGCTTAAGCTTCGGCACCAGCCCCTATCATTATCTGGTGATGCGCCGGCTCGACCGCGCGCGGGCTTTGCTGTGCGCGGGAGATACGCTGGCCGAGATCGCCTTCGCCTGCGGTTTTGCCGACCAGAGCCATTTGACCCGGCACTTCCGCAAGGCGTTCGGCGTCACGCCCGGCCGCTGGCGCGCCTTGCAGCGCGCCCGGTGACGGCCGAGACCGCGTTCACTTGCCTTCGTTGACGGTGATCTTCGGCAGGGCGCTGCTCGGCAGCCCGTATTTCGCGAAAATCGCCGTATAGCTGCCCTTGGCGACCATCCGGTCGAGCGCACCCTTGACCGCGTCGCGCAGCTGGTTGCCCTCTGGCGTCTTGGAGAATGGGATGCCGGCGCGGACATCGGTGAAGGGTGTGCCGAGCGGTACATAGGTATTGGGCTCGAGCTTGAGGAAATAGGGCATCGTCTCGCTGCCCTGCACGGCGGCCTGCAACCGCTGCGTCTTCAGCTGCGTGCGGGCGTCGACCGAGCCTTCGGTGCCGACGACGGTGATCGGCGGCTTGCCCTTGGCGACGCAGTTATCCTTGCTCCAGGCTTCCATCTCGGCAGGCCAGGTCGTCGAGCGGCTGGCGCCGACCGACTTGCCGCAGAGGTCGTCTGCCGTCTTGATGCCGCCGGCTGCCAGCGCCGTGATCGTGTAGAACTGTGCGCCCGAGGCGAAGTAGTCGACGAAGTCGACGGTTTCGCGCCGCGCCGGCTTGTCCGACATGCCGGCCATGACCATGTCGACGCGGCCGGTCTGGAGCGAGGGCAGCATCTGCGCGAAGGCGGTCTCCTGCCATTCCATCTTGACGCCGAGTTCGGCGGCGATTGCCTCGCCGATTTCGATGTCGAGGCCGGTCAGCGTGTTCGTCGCCGGATCCTTGAAGATGATCGGCGGATAGTTCGGCTGCGTCGCGGCGATGATTTTGCCGGCAGTCTTGATGCGGGCCGGCAGTTCCTGCGCGACGGCCGCCATGGGGAGGCAAATCGCGATGGCAGTGAGCAGGCGTCGTGAGATCGGGGTCATGGGTCGTTCTCCAGCGGGCTTTCAGGTCAGGACGGCGGCAATGAAATCGCGGGTGCGTTGATGCTCGGGCGCGCCCAGCACCTGCGCGGGCGGACCCTGCTCGACGAGACGGCCCTGATCCATGAAGACGACGCGGTCGGCGACCTCGCGGGCAAAACCCAGCTCATGCGTCACCACGATCATGGTCATGCCGCTCCTGGCGAGATCGCGCATCACGGCGAGCACCTCGCCGACGAGTTCGGGATCGAGCGCCGAGGTCGGCTCGTCGAACAGCATCAGGCGCGGCTTCATCGCGAGCGCGCGGGCGATGGCGACGCGCTGCTGCTGCCCGCCCGAAAGTTCGGCCGGATAGGCGCCGAGCTTGTCGGCCAGCCCGACGCGGGCCAGCAGGCTTTCTGCTTGAGCGATGGCGGCGGCGCGCGGCTGCTTCAGCACCGTGACCGGCCCTTCGATGACGTTCTGCAGCGCCGTCATATGCGCGAACAGATTGAAGCGCTGGAACACCATGCCGCTCGCCAGCCGCTGGCGCGCGATCTCGGCGTCGGGGAGTTCGACCAGGCGCTCGCCGGCACGGCGGAAGCCGGCCAGTTCGCCATCGACCCAGATCGCGCCGCCATCGATGCGTTCGAGCTGGTTGATGCAGCGCAGCAGCGTCGACTTGCCCGAGCCGGACGGGCCGATGATGCAGACGACCTCGCCGGCCGCGACATCCAGCGACACGGAGTCGAGTGCAGCCAGCGTGCCGAAGCGCTTGGTCACCGACAGCGCGCAGACCATCGGGCGCATGGGAGCCGTCTCAGCCATGACGGGCTCCCGCGCCGGCGCGCCCCTTGGCGAAATGCCGTTCCAGCACGATCTGGCCGAGCGACAGGATCGAGACCACGATCAGGTACCAGCCCGCCGCCACGATCAGCAGCTCGATGACGCGGGCGTTGGCATAGTAGATCGTCTGGGCGTTGCGCAGGATCTCGGAGAACTGGATCACGCTGGCGATCGAGGTCAGCTTGACCATGCTGACGACCTCGTTGCCGACCGGCGGGATGATCACGCGCATCGCCTGCGGCAGCACGATGCGGCGGAGCGTCGTCAGCCGCGTCATGCCGATCGCCTTGGCCGCTTCGGTCTGGCCATGGTCGACCGAGAGAATGCCGGAGCGCACGACTTCGGCCGTATACGCGCCCTGGTTGATCCCGAGCCCGAGCAGCGTCGCCACGAACGGCCCGATCACGTCGATGGTCCGGGCTGAGAACACGCCGGGAATGCCCAGCGTCGGGAAGACCAGCGCCAGGTTGAACCAGATCAGCAATTGCAGGATCAGCGGCGTGCCGCGAAAGAACCAGATGTAGAACGCCGCGCATCCCCGCATCACGGCGTTGGGCGACATCGCCATGATCGCGAAGAGCACGCCGAGCGCGATCCCCAGCGCCATGGCGCAGGCCGTCATGATGACGGTGTTCAGCAGACCGCCGAGGATCGCAGGTGCGGTGAAGAACTGGCCGACCACCTTCCAGGCGATGTCGCCCTCGGCGAAAGCCTTGATCACCAGCGCCAGCGCCAGCAGCACCAGAGCGGCCGAGAGCCAGCGCCCGAGATGCGGCCGGCCGACGCGCGGCAGCGCCAGCACGCTGTGGTCGATCGTTGGTGCAGGCATGCCGCTCGCGCTCATGGCATCGATCCCCGATAGGCGGCGGCCCAGGCGCGCTGCTGGTCGAGCCGCACGACGAGCCGCTCGATCTGTTCGCCGACCCGTGCAGGCGCCGTGCCACCGCGACCCATGCGGGCGTCGAGCGCGGCCTCCAGCGTCAGGTGTTCGCGGATATCGGGTGTCAGCCTCGGATCGAGTGCGCTTAAAGCCGCATCGTCGATCTCGTGCAGTTCGCAGTCCTTCTCCTCACAGAGCTTGACCAGCGCACC
Organism: Allobosea sp. P2_A10; assembly: GCF_056405115.1. NCBI lineage: Bacteria > Pseudomonadati > Pseudomonadota > Alphaproteobacteria > Hyphomicrobiales > Alloboseaceae > Allobosea > Allobosea sp. P2_A10. Next base: position 86,515 of record NZ_JBFUCS010000016.1, read on the forward strand.
GGTGATCTCATGGGCCTCGCTGAAAGGCACGCCCTTGCGCGCCAGGAAATCCGCGACCTCGGTCGCCAGCGTAAAGCCCTGCGACGCCGCGAGGCGCAAGGTTCCGACATTGACGGTCATGGTCGCGACCATGCCGGCCATCGCCGGCAGTACGAGCGACAGCCCGTCCACCGCGTCGAAAGCGGCCTTCTTGTCCTCGGCGAGATCGCGGTTGTAGGACAGCGGCAGGCTTTTCAGCGCCGCCAGCATCGTCGTCAGCCCGCCGATCAGCCTGGCCGAGCGCCCGCGCGTCAACTCGGCGATGTCGGGGTTCTTCTTCTGCGGCATGATCGAGGAGCCGGTCGCAAACGAATCGTGCAGCGAAATCCAGCGATAGGGCTGGGTGCACCAGATGATGATCTCCTCGGCCAGCCGCGACAGGTTGACCGCCAGCATCGCCGCGACGAACAGGAACTCGGCGACATGGTCGCGCGAGCCGACCGCGTCGACCGAATTTTCGCATGACCCGTCATAGCCGAGCTCCTCTGCCGAGAGCTCGGGATTGAGCGCGATCGCCGAGCCGGCGAGCGCGGCAGCGCCCAGCGGCGACAGGGCGTTGCGCCGGTCCCAGTCGACCAGCCGCTGCGCATCGCGGGCGAAGGCCTGCGCATGCGCCATCAGATGGTGCCCGAAGGTGATCGGCTGCGCCGCCTGCAGATGCGTGACGCCTGGAACCGGCGTGCGCAGATGCCGCGTGGATTGTGCGACGATGGCATCCTGCAGGCCGACCAGTTCCGTCATCAGCGTGCGGGCGCGGTGACGGAGGAACAGCTTGAGATCGTTGGCAGCCTGGTCGTTGCGCGAGCGTCCGGCGCGTATCTTGCCGCCGAGCGGCCCAAGCCTTTGCGTCAGCACGCGTTCCAGGAAGGTGTGGACATCCTCGTCCTCCGGCCAGGGCTCGATCTGCCCGGCGGCGTATTGCTTGCCCACGCTGTCGATCTCGGCCAGCACGGTCGCGACCTCGCTCTCGTCGAGCAGGCCGGCGCGACCGAGTTCGCGGATATGGGCGCGCGAGCCGGCGAGGTCGTAGGGCGCAAGGCGGAAATAGCTCGGCTCCGAGCGGGAAAGCCGGGTCAGCGCGGGATCGGGTTCGGCGGTGAAACGGCCGCCCCAAAGGCGCAAGGGCTGGTTCACGATGGATCTCCGCTGTGATGTCGCTACGGCAACCTAGGACCGTAACCATGGCGTCGGCAAAGGAGATGATTTCCGGTCGGCATTCCATTCTGGAATAGCACTTTGCCTCCCGGCCTGTTCGCTTCTAGAATTGGTTATGAACGGCATTTTGCCTGCGCGCGACACGGGCTCTTCGCAGCCACTGCCATCGACCACCGGCCTGCGCGTGGTCGAGGCCGTGGCGCGCCACGCCTCCTGTTCGGGCGCGGCCGTCGAGCTTCACATGACGCAAAGCGCCGTCAGCAAGCAGCTCAAGGCTCTGGAACGGATCGTTGGCGCCCCGCTGTTTGCGCGCAATCGTCGCGGGCTGGAGCCGACCGAGGCCGGTCTTGCCTTCATCGGCCCGGCGCGCGAGGTGCTGGCAGGGCTGGTGCAGGCCGTCGAGGGTCTTGCGCCGTTCCGCCCGGCGCAGCATCGGGTCCGCCTGCATGTCCTGCCGATCCTCGGCGATCGTTGGCTGGTGCCGCGCTTCTCGCGTTTCGCCGCGCTTCACCCTGAGATCGATGTCCAGTTCACCACCTTCGTGACGCAGGATACCAGCGGGACCGCCGATGCGGTGTTCCGCTTCGGCGAGGGAGAGTGGCCCGGACAGGTCGCCGATTACCTTTTCGGCCGCGATGTGGCGCTGGTCGGCGCGCCGGATCTGATCGAGCGGCTGGGCGGCATTGCGACCGCCGCCGATGTTGCGCGCTTTGCCGTGCTCGACCATTTCCAGACGCCGTTGCGCTGGAGCGAATTCGGCGCGGCCAATGGCCACCCCGAACTCGCGCCGCAGCGCGTCGTCCGCTTCGGCTTCTACGCGCTGGTGATTCGCGCCGCCATCGCCGGCCAGGGACTGGCGCTGGTGCCGCGCACGCTCGTCGGTGACGAACTGGCGGCGGGGCAACTGGTCAACCCGGCCGCCCTGGGTTTCCGTAGCAGTTATGGCTATTGGCTGACGCGTCCGGCCGACAGGATTCCAGGGCCGGCGCTGACCCTGCTGCGTGACTGGCTTGTCGCCGAGGCGGCGGGGATGCAAGAACCGCAGTGACGAAGCCGGCAGGGCTCGCCATGTCGCCGGCGCGGAAGGGTTTTGACGATGCAGCTAGGAATGATCGGCCTCGGCCGGATGGGCGGCAATATCGTCCGGCGCCTGATGAAGGCCGGGCATGATTGCGTGGTTTATGACCGCGATCCCAAGCCCGGAGCGGCGCTGGCCAAGGACGGCGCGGTCATTGCTGCCGATCTCAAGGATATGGTCGCGAAGCTAAAGGCGCCGCGGACCATCTGGGTGATGTTGCCGGCGGGCGCGATCACCGAGGCGACGCTGACGGAGTTGTCCGGCTTGCTCTCGAAGGGTGACACGCTGATCGACGGCGGCAACGCCTTCTGGAAGGACGACGTCCGACGCGGCCGGGAGCTTTCAGCCAAGGGCCTGCACTATCTCGACATCGGCACGTCGGGCGGCATCCACGGCCTCGAACGCGGCTATTGCCTCATGATCGGCGGTGATGCCGAGACCGTGAAGCGCCTCGATCCCATCCTGAAGACGATCGCGCCGGGCAAGGGCGAGATCGAGCCGACCAAACACCGCGAGGGCCGCAATCCGACGAGCGAACAGGGCTATCTCCATTGCGGCCCGGTCGGCGCGGGTCATTTCGTCAAGATGGTCCATAACGGCATCGAATACGGCATGATGCAGGCCTTCGCCGAAGGCTTCGACCTGATGCGCAATGCCTCGGCCAAGGAAGGGCTGCCGCCCGAATACGGCTTCGATTTCGACGTGGCCGAAATTTCCGAGGTCTGGCGGCGCGGCTCGGTCGTCACCTCCTGGCTGCTCGACCTCACGGCCGAGGCGCTGGCCGCCGACGATGAGCTGTCCTCCTATTCCGGCAATGTCTCGGATTCGGGCGAGGGGCGCTGGACGGTCGATGCCGCCGTGGAGACCGCAACGCCGGCCGAGGTCTTGACTTCGGCGCTGTTTGCCCGCTTCCGCTCGCGCACCGACCACACCTTCRGAGAAAAGGTGCTCTCGGCGATGCGCGCTGGCTTCGGCGGCCATGTCGAGCCCAGGAATGCGTCAAAGACCAAGCAGGGCTGACGCGCGATGGTGTTTTCGCATGAGGCCGGGAATCCCGCCGTCATCATCGTCATGGGCGTCGCAAGTTCGGGCAAGACCTCGCTCGGTGAAAGGCTGGCCGAGCGTCTCGGCTGGCCGTTCCGTGACGCCGATTCGTTTCACCCGCCCGACAACGTCGCCAAGATGGCCGGCGGCACGCCGTTGAACGATGACGACCGCAAGCCCTGGCTTGCCGCCATCGCGGCCTGGATCGACGATCTCAGGAATTCGGGCGGGAACGGCATCGTGACCTGCTCGGCGCTGAAGCGGCGCTATCGGGATGTCATCATCGGCGATCGGCCCGATGTCGCACTTGTTTACCTCAAGGGCTCGCGCGAACTGATCGGCCAGCGTATGGCGGCTCGTCAGCATCATTTCATGCCGCCCGCGCTGCTCGACAGCCAGTTCGCGGCGCTGGAGGAGCCCTCGACGGACGAGCGGCCTTTGGTGATGCCGGTGGAACTGGCCAGGGACGAGATCGAACGCAGGGTGCTGGCGGAACTGCGGCTCGGCTGAACCTTAGCCCTGCTGTCGCCGAAACGGCCAGTCGAGCAAGCCCGAGCAGAACAGCGCCCACCAGATCAACACAGGCTGCAGCGCCAGACGCGGTGCATGATACCACCAGCCTGTCGGAAGGCCCGGAATCACAATCTCTTCGACCGCGTGCTTGATGTTGGCTGGAAAGACGCAGAGCGCGTAGAGCGCGAGCCCGATGCCCGCCGCCTTGCGCAGGCGCGGCGTCAGCAGGCCGATCGCGCCGAGAAGCTCGGCGACGCCGGTGACCAGCACGACTTCGCGCGGAAACGGCACCCAGCCCGGCATGATCGGCATGAAAGCGTCGGGCGTCCGAAGGTGCACCACGCCTGCAGCGGCATAGAACGCCGCCATCAGCCAGCACATGACGATTCGGGTGGTCACGTTACCTCGAACCAGGTCCACAGGCCGCGATCGAAGCGCTCCAGCACGGTTGACGAGATCAGCCAGCGCCCGGGATTCTCGGCGATGAAGGCGATGTGCAGCCGCTTGCCCTCGGGGATCTGGACCGTGTCGAGAAAATAGGGCTCCCAGCCGTCGTCGAGCGGGTGCAGCAGCCGGAAACAGTGGCCGTGGACGTGGATCGGCTGGAAGAAAGCCGTCTTGTTTTCGATCGCCAGCACGACCGGCGTGCCACGCTTGACGCTGAACAGCGGTTTGGAATCAGCTTGCCCGATCCCGCCATTGACCCGCCATGGCCGCGCGAGGTCGAGACCGGCGAGGTCGAGCTTGAAGTCGGGGGTGATCTTCGCGCCGCCTTCGATCACGATCTCGGGCCGCCTTGCGTCCTGAAGCCGCACCGCTGCCGGCAGCGTCGGGTTTGGCTTGAGCGCGGCCGGCGCGGTGGAGGCGGGCTTCTTCGCTCCCTCCGTCACCAGCCGGACCAGCGGCACCCCGGAGCCGATCAGCGCGGTCACGATCGCGGTCGCCCCGACATCCTCCGGCATGTCGACGATCAGGTCGTAGCGGCTGCCGGGCGCGAAGGGCAGTTGGGCGCGCACCGGTTCGAAGGTGTCGGTCGGTTGCCCGTCGATGGCGACGACCGAGGCTTTCACGCCGTCGAAGCGCAGGCGCATGATGCGTGCATTGCAGGCATTGGCGATGCGTAGCCTGACCCGGGCGCCCGGCACGACCGGGATGCGCTGCGGCGGCGGGCCGCCATTGACGGTGAGCCAGCTGCCGAGCCGTCCTGCCGCCGCGCCCTCGGGGCTCGCGGCCGCAAAGGGTTGCACGACGTGGTCGTCGCCGAGCAGCCAGTCCGTGACCACGACCGGAAGGTCGAGGTCGACAACAGGCGGCTCCTGTTCCTCGACCATCAGAATGCCGGCCAGACCGCGTCCGGCGGGCTCGGAGGAGCCGCCGATCACTAGCGGCCGGTAGAGGATCGTGCCGGGTTCCGTCGGCGTCAGCCGGTATTCGAAGCTCTCGCCGGGCGCGATCGACGGCTGGTTGAAGCCACCGACGCCATCCATGGCGTCGCTTCCGCGCAGGCCCTGCCAGTGCAGCGACAGCGGCAGGGCGGTCTTGTTCTCCAGCTTCAGCCGCAGCGTCTGCCCCTGCCTGATTCGCAGCGGCGGGCCGGGATTACGCCCGTCCAGCATCAGGATTTCGGTTTCGCCGGCAGGCGGCGGCCGCAGCTTCGCCTTGCCCGGCGCGGCGACCAGCGTGCGCGACAGAGGTTCTGTCGTGGCCGGCGTCGCCGACGTTCGCGGTTCCGCCCGGGTATCGCCGCTCCATGCGAGCGCGGCTGTCGCGCCAAGCCCCGTCAGCGCCGTGCGACGCGTCGGATCGGACAGGGTCGGGGCAGGGCGGGGGAGATGCGGCTTCGTCATGACGACGGGCTTAATCGCTGCGGCGCGATCTGGCGAGAGCCGCCTTCGCGCCGCCTGCCGCTCCGGCCTTCGCAGAAACGTCGTATTTTTTTGCTGCATGGGCTGTCCGAAATGCGTATAGCCCCACGGCCCAATGATGGCGGCGCCGCGTTTGTTCGTGCGCGGCGCATTCGGGTCGGCGGGCGTGGCGGAACTGGTAGACGCACTGGTTTTAGGTACCAGCGGCGAAAGTCGTGGGGGTTCGAGTCCCTCCGCCCGCACCAGTTGACGTGCGATCGCATCCTGGCTCTGCGCCCTGATGCGTGACGCGTTCGCTGAGGAGATATGGATTTCGCGAGCGCGGCCGCCGGGACCCGGCGTCGCGCTTTGGACATTTGAAGTAACGAGCTTTTGACGGATCGAAAACGATGAACGTGACCGAAACCCTCTCGCAGGGCCTCAAGCGCGAATTTCAGGTGGTGCTGAACGCCGCCGACCTCAAAACCCGGCTCGATGACGGCCTTCAGGGGCTGCAGGGCAAGGCCAAGATCAACGGCTTCCGTCCCGGCAAGGTGCCGGTCGGCCATCTGCGCCGGCTTTATGGCCGCTCCGTCATGGCCGACGTGCTGCAGAACGCGGTCAACGAGGCCAACCAGAAGATCGTCGCCGATAACGGCCTGAAGCTCGCTTTCGAGCCGCAGATCAAGTTCCCCGAGAACAAGGACGAGATCGAGGCCGCGATGGAGGCCAAGGGCGATCTCGCCTTCACGGTCGCGCTCGAGGTGCTGCCCAAGATCGAGCTCGCCGATCTCTCCGACGTGTCGCTGGTGAAGCCCGTCGCCGAAGTGCCCGACGCTGATGTCGACGCCGCGCTGGAGCGCATGGCCGGCCAGAATCGCACCTATGCCGACAAGGGCGCGAAGGCCAAGGCCGCGACCGGCGACCGCCTGATGATCTCGTTCGTCGGCACGCTCGATGGCACGCCCTTCGAGGGCGGCACCGGCGAGGGCGTCCCGCTTGATCTCGGCGCGGGCCAGTTCATTCCCGGTTTCGAGGAGCAGCTCGAAGGCGCCAAGGCCGGCGAGGCCCGCACCGTCAAGGTGACCTTCCCCGAGAACTACAACGCGGCCAACCTCGCCGGGAAGGCAGCCGAGTTCGCGGTCACCGTGACCGAGGTCCAGGCCCCGGAGGCCGTGAAGATCGATGACGAGCTGGCCAAGGCCTTCGGCATGGAATCGCTGGATGCGCTGAAGACCGCCATCCGCGAACAGATCGGACGCGATTTCGGCCAGCAGTCACGACGCAAGCTCAAGAAGAGCCTGCTCGACGCGCTCGACGCCAAATACACCTTCGAACTGCCCCCGACCCTGGTCGAGCAGGAGTTCGCCTCGGTCTGGAGCCATGTCGAAGTCGATATGAAGGACGCCAAGAAGTCCTTCGAGGACGAGGGCACGACCGAGGAGGCCGCCAAGGCCGACTATCGCAAGATCGCCGAGCGCCGCGTCCGTCTCGGCCTCGTGCTGGCCGAGATCGGCGAGCAGGCCAAGGTCCAGATCTCGGAGGACGAGGTCACGCAGGCTCTTGTCGAGCGCGCCCGCCAGTTCCCGGGCCAGGAGAAGGAAGTCTGGGAGTTCTACCGCAAGAACCCGCAGGCTCTCGCCGAAATCCGCGCCCCGATCTTCGAGGAGAAGGTCGTCGACCACCTGCTGGAGCAGGTCAAGGTCGAGGACGAGAGCGTCTCGCGCGAAGCACTTTACGCCGATGAGGAGTCCGACGAGGCCACGGCCGAGGCCAAGCCGAAGAAGGCCGCCAAGAAGGTCAAGAAGGCTGATGCCAAGGCCGAGGACGCGTCCGCCTGAGCGCTCCGGCAACCTTAATCGCAACATTAGCGCCGCCTGGCTCCGTGCCGGGCGGCGTTTCTCTTTTCAGCCGCGATTGCCGTGCTTATGTGGGTGTCTTCAAAGACAGCCGCTGATTCTCATTCCGCTGAATCCGGCGCACGCCATCCAAGGACATTTTCCATGCTGCGCGATCCGATCGAGACCTACAACAATCTCGTCCCGATGGTGGTCGAGCAGTCCAGCCGCGGCGAGCGCGCCTTCGACATCTATTCGCGCCTGCTGCGTGAGCGCATCATCTTCCTGACCGGCCCGGTCGAGGACTATTCCGCCTCGCTGATCGTGGCGCAGCTCCTGTTCCTCGAGGCCGAGAACCCCAAGAAGGAGATTTCCTTCTACATCAACTCGCCCGGCGGCGTGGTGACCTCGGGCATGTCGATCTACGACACGATGCAGTTCATCCGTTGCCCGGTGACGACGCTCTGCGTCGGCCAGGCCGCCTCGATGGGGTCGCTGCTGCTGACTGCCGGCGCCAAGGACATGCGCTTCGCGCTGCCCAACGCCCGCATCATGGTCCACCAGCCCTCGGGCGGCTTCCAGGGCCAGGTCACCGACATCCTGATCCACGCCCGCGAGGTCGAGAGCCTGAAGCGCCGGCTGAACGAGATCTACGTCAAGCACACCGGCCGCTCCTATGAGGACATCGAGGCGGCGCTTGAGCGCGACAATTTCATGACCGCAGAGGCCGCGCGCGACTTCGGCCTGATCGACAAGGTCATCGACAAGCGGGCGGAAGAAGCGGTCGCCTGATCGCGCGATGGGCCTGCGACCAGCCGCCCCGTTGCCTGTGGGTTGGCGCGGCGGCTGCAAGCGCCCATATTGCAAGGGGACCGGCCCCATGTTTGCATGGGGAATCGGGTGAGCGGACTGGCGCTCCAATTCGGTCCGGTTTTGGATCAGCTTCGATATTCGGTTGTGTCGAGACGGAGCGTTAACCCAAAACTCGTGATCTCGGCGCCTAATATGACGGAGAGACGACGGTTGCATCCGCTCTGGCTGGTGTGGTCGACGGGCTCCGAGAATGGAGATGGACGATGAGTAAGGTCAGCGGCGGCGGCGATTCCAAGAGCACGCTCTACTGCTCTTTCTGCGGCAAGAGCCAGCACGAGGTCCGCAAGCTGATTGCGGGACCGACCGTGTTCATCTGCGACGAATGCGTCGAGCTCTGCATGGACATCATTCGCGAGGAATCCAAATCCGCGCTGGTGAAGTCGAAGGACGGCGTCCCCACACCGCGCGAAATCCGCAAGGTGCTGGACGATTACGTCATCGGCCAGGACCACGCCAAGAAGGTGCTCTCGGTCGCGGTCCACAACCACTACAAGCGGCTTTCGCATGCCAGCAAGCACAACGACGTCGAGCTGGCGAAGTCCAACATCCTGCTGATCGGGCCGACCGGATCGGGCAAGACGCTGCTCGCGCAGACGCTCGCCCGCATCCTCGACGTGCCCTTCACCATGGCCGACGCCACGACGCTGACCGAAGCCGGCTATGTCGGCGAGGATGTCGAGAACATCATCCTGAAGCTGCTCCAGGCCTCCGACTACAACGTCGAGCGGGCGCAGCGCGGCATCGTCTACATCGACGAGATCGACAAGATCAGCCGCAAATCCGACAACCCGTCGATCACCCGGGACGTTTCGGGCGAGGGCGTCCAGCAGGCGCTGCTCAAGATCATGGAGGGCACCGTCGCCTCGGTGCCGCCCCAGGGCGGGCGCAAGCACCCCCAGCAGGAATTCCTGCAGGTCGACACCACCAACATCCTGTTCATCTGCGGCGGCGCCTTTGCCGGCCTCGACAAGATTATCTCGGGCCGTGGCAAGGGCACCTCGATCGGCTTCGGCGCGACCGTGAAGGGGCCCGACGACCGTCGCGCCGGCGCGATCTTCCGCGAGGTCGAGCCCGAGGACCTGCTGAAGTTCGGCCTGATCCCGGAATTCGTCGGGCGTCTCCCGGTCTTGGCGACGCTGGAAGATCTCGACGAGGCTGCGCTCAAGACGATCCTGACCGAGCCGAAGAACGCGCTGGTGAAGCAGTATCAGCGCCTGTTCGAGATGGAGGACACCGAGCTTACCTTCACCGACGAAGCCGTGGCGCTGATTGCCCGCAAGGCGATCGACCGCAAGACCGGCGCTCGTGGCCTGCGCTCGATCATGGAGGGCATCCTGCTGGAGACGATGTACGAGCTGCCGGGGCTGGAAGGCGTCGAGCAGGTCGTGATCGGTCCGGAGGCCGTCGAATCGAAGTCGCGGCCGTTGTTCATCTACTCGGAGCGCGAGGACGAGGCTAAGTCGGCATCCGCCTGATTCGCGTCATCCACCGCTATGAATCGTCGAACGCGCGCCTTCTGGCGCGCGTTTTGCGTCTGTAGGAGCGGTCCGTGACCATATCTTTACCCCGCGACCATCCTGCGCAGGGCGCAGGCCCAAGGCTCGCTTGAAAGCCGGCGCGGAAGTCTCCACTTTAACTGCACTCGCGAGAGTCGCACGCCTGTCGAGGGTGCGATGCGCGAGGGCGGACAGGGTGAATGGTCGCCCTGGTCGCGTACGTCAGGTGGCTCCGCCCATTCGGGGGTAAGCCTGGCGCAACCATAAAGGACAAGTCATGACTGGCTCGGCGCCCCGCGCTCCTTTCGTTCCCGGTGAGACCGGCCTCTACCCGGTCCTCCCCCTGCGCGACATCGTCGTTTTCCCCCATATGATCGTGCCGCTCTTCGTCGGCCGCGAGAAGTCGATCCGTGCGCTCGAGGAGGTCGTCAAGACCGACGGGCTGATCCTGCTCGCCACCCAGAAGAATGCCGGAGACGATGATCCGGAGATCAAGGATATCTATGAGATCGGCACGCTCGCCCGCGTGCTGCAGTTGCTGAAGCTGCCGGACTCGACCGTGAAGGTGCTGGTCGAGGGCGTCGGCCGCGCCAAGGCGACCTCCTACGTCGCCGACGAGGCGTTCTATCAGGCCGAAGCCGTCGGCGTTGCCGAGGAAGAGGGCAAGAAGGTCGAGGTCGAGGCGCTGGGCCGCTCGGTCGTCAGCGAGTTCGAGAGCTATGTGAAGCTCAACAAGAAGATCTCGCCCGAGATCGTCGCCGCGGTCTCGCAGATCGACGAGCCTTCCAAGCTCGCCGACACCGTCGCCTCGCATCTGGCCGTCAAGATCGCCGACCGTCAGGCCGTGCTCGAAGTCACCAATGTCGCCCACCGGCTGGAGAAGGTTCTCTCGCTGATGGAAAGCGAGATGTCGGTGCTGCAGGTCGAGAAGCGCATCCGCTCGCGCGTCAAGCGCCAGATGGAGAAGACCCAGCGCGAGTACTATCTCAACGAGCAGATGAAGGCGATCCAGAAGGAACTCGGCGACGGCGAGGAAGGCCGCGACGAACTGGCCGAGCTGGAAGAGCGCATCGCCCGCACCAAGCTCTCCAAGGAGGCCCGCGACAAGGCCGTCGCGGAGATGAAGAAGCTGCGCCAGATGTCGCCAATGTCGGCGGAAGCGACCGTCGTGCGCAACTATCTCGACTGGATGCTCGGCATTCCGTGGAACAAGAAGTCCAAGATCAAGAAGGATCTGAACGCGGCCCAGGCCGTGCTCGACGACGATCATTTCGGTCTGGACAAGGTCAAGGACCGCATCGTCGAGTACCTGGCGGTGCAGCAGCGCGCCAACAAGCTGGCGGGCCCGATCCTGTGCCTCGTCGGTCCTCCCGGCGTCGGCAAGACCTCTCTCGGCAAGTCGATCGCCAAGGCGACCGGCCGTGAGTTCGTGCGCATGTCGCTGGGCGGCGTCCGTGACGAGGCCGAGATCCGCGGCCACCGGCGCACCTATATCGGCTCGATGCCCGGCAAGATCATCCAGTCGATGAAGAAGGCCAAGACCTCCAACCCGCTCATCCTGCTCGACGAGATCGACAAGATGGGCCAGGACTTCCGCGGCGATCCCTCGGCCGCCCTGCTGGAGGTGCTCGATCCCGAGCAGAACGCGACCTTCAACGACCACTATCTCGAGGTCGATTACGACCTGTCGAACGTCATGTTCGTCACCACGGCCAACACGCTGAACATCCCGCCGGCCCTGCTGGACCGGATGGAGGTGATCCGCATCGCCGGTTACACCGAGGACGAGAAGACCGAGATCGCGCGCCGCCATCTGATCCCCAATACGATCAAGAAGCACGGTCTCGAATCGAAGGAATGGTCGATCGACGACGAGGCGCTGATGACGCTGGTGCGCCGCTACACACGGGAAGCCGGCGTCCGCAATCTCGAGCGCGAGCTCTCCAACACCGTCCGCAAGGCGGTGAAGGACATCGTGCTCAAGAAGGCGACCAAGGTCGCGGTCACCACACCGGTGCTGGAAGAGTATCTCGGGCCGCCGCGCTATCGCTATGGCATGGCCGAGACCGAGGATCAGGTCGGCGTCGTCACGGGCCTCGCCTGGACCGAGGTCGGCGGGGAACTCCTGACGATCGAAGGCGTGATGATGCCCGGCAAGGGCAAGATGACCGTCACCGGCAACCTCAAGGACGTGATGAAGGAATCGATCTCGGCGGCGGCGTCCTACGTCCGCTCGCGCGCCATCGATTTCGGCATCGAACCGCCCTTGTTCGACCGGCGCGACATCCACGTTCACGTTCCCGAGGGCGCGACGCCCAAGGACGGTCCGTCGGCAGGCATCGCGATGGCGACCACCATCGTCTCGATCCTGACCGGCATCCCAACGCGCCGCGATCTCGCCATGACAGGCGAAGTCACGCTGCGGGGCAGGGTGCTGCCGATCGGCGGTCTCAAGGAGAAGCTTCTGGCGGCGCTTCGCGGCGGCATCAAGAAGGTGCTGATCCCCGAGGACAACGCCAAGGATCTGATCGATCTGCCGAAGTCGGTGAAGGAGGGCATGGAAATCGTGCCCGTCGCGCGGATGGAGCAGGTGTTGCAGCATGCGCTGATGCGCCAGCCCGTTCCGATCGTCTGGGAGGAGAACCTCAAGGCTCTGCCGCCCAAGGTCGGCGACGAGGATGTGGCAGGCGTCATCGCCCACTGAGGCGACATCGTCGACAATCCAGAATGAACGCCGCCGGGACCATGGTCCCGGCGGCTTTTTCATGGGCTGCGTCACGCTCGCATTTCGCTCGCGCGACCTCACCATGGCGCGAGTGCGAGCTTTCGACGTTGCTGTCGTCTTGCGACGCGGCAACGGTTGCGACTCGACAACGGAGGAGCATGCCCATGTTGGCTACGAGAACCTGCCTCGCGCTTTCCCTCGGTATTCTGGCGGTGGGAGCTTCGCTGCAGCCGAGCGCCGCCGCCGAGGGCTTCAACACGGTCCAGAGCGCGTCGGATTTCAGGACGACGACCACGAAGCTCGCCGCCGCGATAAAAGCGCGCAACCTGATCGCATTCACCGACATCGATCACGGTGCGGGCGCCGCGTCGGTTGGGCTGCAGCTGCGTCCGACTTATCTCTTCGTCTTCGGCAATCCGCGGGGCGGCACGCCGGCGATGATCTGCGCGCAGACGGTCGGGCTTGATCTTCCCCTGAAGGCGTTGGTGTTCGAGGACGCCGCCGGAAAGGTCCAGATCGTCACGCCCGATCCCGCTGAGATGGCAAAACGTCACGCTCTCGGCGATTGCGCCAAACCCGCTATCGAAGCGATGAGCAAGGCGCTGGCGGGAATCGCAGCCGACGCCGCTGCTCCTTGAGCGAACTCGGACTGGCATCGCGCGCCCGCATTTGCTAGCGAGAACGCGGCAGGGCGGTTAGCTCAGTTGGTAGAGCGTCTCCTTTACACGGAGAGGGTCGGCGGTTCGAGCCCGTCACCGCCCACCAGCCTTCGCCCTGCGGGCGTTATGGCCCGGCAAGCCGGAAGCGTGTTCTACCGAGAGCCGAAGGACGAAGGCTGCCGCGCCGGAGTTGGGCAGCTATCGCGGCGGGCCGGCTCAAATAGCGCCCATCTCACGGATCGACTGTCGCACTATCCCGTCCAAATCCGCCGACACATCGATTTGCCGGCGCTGCGCGCTTGACACTTCCGGCCTCGCGCCATAATCCGAACGCCGCTGGGGGCGAGGCCCTCACTGCCCTGCGCGGGCGTAGCTCAGTTGGTTAGAGTGCCGGCCTGTCACGCCGGAGGTCGCGGGTTCGAGCCCCGTCGCCCGCGCCATTTTCTCCTCCACATCACAGTTCGGTGAACAAGGGTTTTGCCGTCGTTTTTGACGCGGCAACCTTGCTGCTTCATGCGACAGGCCTAATCTCCCGCCATGTCGATCCAGTCTGGATCGTTTCGCCCGGAGATGCTCATGCGCCGCCTGTTTGCCGCCAGCCTGATGCTCGGAAGCCTTTTCCTGCCCGGCGCAGTCGCCGCCGCTGAGATCAAGGTCCTGACGGCCGGCGCCTTCAAGCCGATCGTGCTGGCGGTGGCCGCCGAATTCGAGAAGGGCAGCGGCCACAAGCTCGTCATCGACAACGACACCGCCGGCGGCCTTCTGCGGCGGATCGGCGGTGGCGAATCGTTTGATCTCGCGGTGCTGACCCCGGCCGCGCTGAAGGAACTCGTCGCAAGCGGCAAGATCGCGGCTGGCACACCGGCCAATCTCGCCCGCACCGCGGTTGGCGTCGCAGTCAAGGACGGTGCGCCCAAGCCCGACATCGCCAGTGTGGCGGCCTTCAAGGCCGCGCTGCTGGCGGCAAACAAGGTCGCCTATATCGACCCGGCCGCCGGTGGTTCGAGCGGCATCTATTTCTCGAAGCTGCTGGAGACGATGGGTATTGCCGATACGGTACGGGCCAAGGCCGTGCTGGTGCCGGGCGGTCTCGTCGCGCAGAAGCTGGTCACCGGCGAGGCTGATCTCGCCATCCACCAGATCAGCGAGATCCTGGCGGTGAAGGGCGCGACGTTGGTCGGCCCGCTGCCGGCGGAGATCCAGAACTACACCGTCTATGCCGGCGGCCTTGCCGTCGCGACGGCCCAGCCGGAGGCGGCGAAGGCCTTCCTGGCCTTTTTGGGCAGCGATGTCGCAAGGCGCATTCTCGGCGAGAAGGGCATGGAGCGCGCGCCGGAGTAGTGCCGGCTGCGTCTGTCGTTCACCACGGCCGGCGCGGTCCGGTGTCGATATGGATCAGCCCGTTCCAGTAGACCTTGTTGCCGCCGACCTCGGGCAGGGCGCGGGCGTAGTCCAGCACCACGCGCGGACGCACGCCCGGCACGCGGAAATCCATCGCCTCGCAGCGCTTGTGATAGGAGCCGCGCCGCGCCCGCCAGGGCGGCCTCCAGGTCGAGGTCACCTTCACCGCGCCGAACCTGTCGACGATCTTGCCGAGGATCAGCTTGAGCTGTTGCGGCAGGCAGACGATCGAGGTGCCCGGATCGGTCGAGATGCCCGGGCGATCCGGCTTCTCGTTCGGATCGAACTGCGGTTCCGCCCCGGCCTTCTGGCCCGGCGCGAGTTTCGGCCATTCCGGCCCCTCATCCTCTTCCGGCTCGGTCGTGGTGGGCGAGGTCGCGGAGGGCGGCTGCGCGGCCGGAGGCGGGACCACGATCGGCGGCAGCGGTTGCGACGGCAGATCGAGATCGAACGGGCGTTGCGGCGGCAACGGTGCGCGGATGCTCTGGCCTGCCTGCTGCGCGATCGCCGCGCCGCCATGAAACGCACAGGCGAGCACCAGCATTGGCAGGACCATTCGCGACGGCGTCACGCTCAGGGCGCCGCAGGGGGCATGAAGACCGCTCGCGTCTCGGGGCCGATCAGCGGCGTTTGCGGCGCCTTCGTGCAGACCGCCTGAAGTTCGGCGGGCGCGGCCGCAATCTTGGCGATATCGATCAGCGCCCGCTGCGCGCCGCCGGCATAGTAGCCGGCAAGCCAGAGCGAGAGCTGGCTCTGATCGTTGCCGCTCATAGCCATGAAATCGGCGCAGGTCGCCCGCATCAGATCGAGCGCCTCCGCCTTCGCGCCGTGGCCGGCGGACAGGACCATCACGGAGAGGGCGACGGGAATCGAAAGGAGTGGCCTGCGCGGCGCCATGGCGGCGTCTTTCCTGAGACGGGCGGCGCTCTGCCGCAGGGAACCGATTCGCCCCCAGTGTGTCGCGGCAGCAAGCGTCCGGCCAGTCAGAAAGCCTTGATATGCGGCAAAAAGTCAGCCTCGGCGCTCCCGTGCCTCCCGGCAAAGGCGACGCTTGCGGATTTGCGGTTCAATCTGCGCTGAATTCAACCCAGTTGGGCGATTGTGCGGCGCGGCAGAGTCTTGCTTCATTCTAATGCAAGGTCTAATCGACGGAGCAAGGCGCGCCAGAGTCCGGCCGCCTGAAGTGGGGTCGTCATGCAAACTCTCCCGGTTCCGTCCCTGCTGAACGATTACCTGCCGCTGGTGATCTTCATCGGCGTTGCCGCGTTCATCGGGCTGGCCCTGCTGATCGCGCCTTTCGCGATCGCCTATTCCAAGCCCGACCCCGAGAAGCTCTCGGCCTATGAGTGCGGCTTCAACGCCTTCGACGATGCCCGCATGAAGTTCGACGTGCGATTCTATCTGGTCGCGATCCTGTTCATCATCTTCGACCTTGAGGTCGCCTTCCTGTTCCCTTGGGCCGTCGCGTTCGGCGGGCTCGGCTGGTATGGTTTCTGCTCGATGATGGTCTTTCTGGGCGTGCTCACTGTTGGCTTCGTCTATGAGTGGCGTAAGGGCGCGCTGGAGTGGGACTGACCGGCGGATCGCAGGCGGATTTCGCAGCTGATCTGACGGTTTAGAGTTCACGAGGGTTTGAGAGAATGGCAACCACAGCGATCGACCGCGGCGACCCGATTGCCGCGCCCGCTCCCAAGGGCCTGCTCGGCCCCGACGGCCAGCCCGTCGGCCATCGCGATCCCTTCTTCACCTCGATCAACGCCGAACTCGCCGATAAGGGTTTTCTCGTCACCGCGACCGACGACCTGATCAACTGGTCGCGCACCGGCTCGCTGATGTGGATGACCTTCGGGCTTGCCTGTTGCGCCGTCGAGATGATGCAGCTTTCGATGCCGCGCTACGATGTCGAGCGCTTCGGTTTCGCGCCGCGCGCGAGCCCGCGCCAGTCCGATGTGATGATCGTGGCCGGCACGCTGACCAACAAGATGGCCCCGGCTCTGCGCAAGGTCTACGACCAGATGCCCGAGCCGCGCTACGTCATCTCGATGGGCTCCTGCGCCAATGGCGGCGGCTACTACCACTACAGCTACTCGGTGGTGCGCGGCTGCGACCGCATCGTGCCGATCGACATCTATGTGCCCGGCTGCCCGCCGACGGCGGAAGCGCTGCTCTATGGCGTGTTGCTGCTGCAGAAGAAGATCCGGCGGACGGGGACGATTGAACGGTGATGTCCCGGGACGCCAGCGTCATTCGGCAGTGGAAGGCGCGCGCTACGCCTGAGGGTGCGCTGTCGTATGGCGCGCATCTCAAGCATGCGGTGGTGCCGCAGCTGCGCGATCTGCCCGGATTCAAGGGTGTCTCGCTGCTGAACCGCGCCGACGCTGGTGAGGTCGAGATCACCGTGCTCACCCATTGGGCTTCGATGGACGCGATTTCGGCTTTTGCCTCCCCCGATCTCGACGTCGCCGTGGTCGAGCCCGCGGCCGCCGCGGTTCTGGTGAGTTATGACGACAAGGTCACGCATCACACTGTGATGCTCGAAGGATGATGTGATGAGCGAGATGCTCGTAGCCCTCGGCGAAGAGATCAAGGCGGCGCTGCCCGGCGCAGTCACGGACGTGGTCGTCGCTTTCGACGAGCTGACGATTCATGTCGAAGCCGCCGCGATCGTCCAGGTTCTCAAGACCCTGCGCGAAGAGCCGCGCTTCCGCTTCGTGAACTTTACCGACATCGCCGGCGCCGACTATCCCGGCCGCGAAAAGCGCTTCGACGTGGTCTACCACCTGCTTGCGCCATACTCGAACACCCGCATCCGCGTGAAGGTTCAGACCGACGAGGCGACGCCGGTTCCCTCCGTGATCGAGGTCTTCCCCGCTGCGAACTGGTACGAGCGGGAGGCTTATGATTTCTACGGCATCCTGTTCTCGGGCCACCCCGATCTGCGCCGCATCCTCACCGATTACGGCTTCGAGGGCTACCCGCTGCGCAAGGACTTCCCGCTGACCGGCTTCGTCGAGGTCCGCTACGACGACGAGCAGAAGCGCGTCGTCTACGAGCCGGTGAAGCTGAACCAGGAGTTCCGCAATTTCGACTTTCTGAGCCCCTGGGAGGGCACCGACTACGTGCTCCCGGGCGACGAAAAAGCGAAGACGGCGTGAGCGGGGCCTGACATGACCGAACACAACATCCGCAACTTCTCGATCAATTTCGGCCCGCAGCATCCCGCTGCCCACGGCGTGCTGCGCCTCGTGCTGGAACTGGACGGCGAGATCGTCGAGCGCGTCGATCCCCATATCGGCCTGCTCCATCGCGGCACAGAAAAGCTGATCGAGGCCAAGACCTATCTGCAGGCGCTGCCCTATTTCGACCGGCTCGACTATGTCGCGCCGATGAACCAGGAGCACGCCTATTGCCTGGCGATCGAGAAACTGATGGGCGTGACGGTTCCGCGCCGGGGCCAGCTCATCCGGGTGCTCTATTCCGAGATTGGCCGCATCCTCTCGCATATCCTCAACGTCACCACGCAGGCCATGGACGTCGGCGCGCTGACGCCCCCACTCTGGGGTTTCGAGGAACGCGAAAAACTGATGATCTTCTATGAGCGCGCCAGTGGCTCGCGCATGCATGCAGCCTTCGTTAGGCCCGGCGGCGTCCACCAGGACCTGCCGACCTCGCTGATCCACGACATCGCCGAATGGTGCGACCCGTTCCTGAAGGTCTGCGACGATCTTGAGACATTGCTGACCGACAACCGCATCTTCAAGCAGCGCAACGTCGATATCGGCGTCGTCGATCTCGACACCTGCTGGAAATGGGGCTTTTCGGGCGTGATGGTGCGCGGCTCCGGCGCGGCCTGGGACCTGCGCAAGTCGCAGCCCTATGAGTGCTACGAGGAGATGGAATTCGACATCCCCGTCGGCAAGAACGGCGACTGCTACGACCGCTATCACATCCGCATGGAAGAGATGCGCCAGTCCGCCGCGATCATGAAGCAGTGCTGCGAAAAGCTGCTCGCGACCGACGGCGGTGGTCCGGTCACCTCGCTCGACGGCAAGATGGTGCCGCCCAAGCGCGGGGAGATGAAGCGCTCGATGGAAGCGATCATCCATCATTTCAAGCTCTACACCGAAGGCTTCAAGGTGCCTGCCGGCGAGGTCTATGCGGCGGTCGAGGCGCCCAAGGGCGAATTCGGCGTCTACCTCGTCTCCGACGGCACCAACAAGCCCTATCGCTGCAAGATCAAGGCGCCGGGCTTCGCCCATCTCCAGGCCATGGATTTCATGTGCCGCAAGCACATGCTGGCGGATGTCAGCGCGATCCTGGGCTCGCTGGATATCGTCTTTGGTGAGGTGGACCGGTGAAGCTGATCGCTCCCTATCCGCGATTCATCAGAGCGTTCGCTTTCGCTCTGATGTTGTCATTAGGCCCCATAGTTGGGCTCCTCTTGTCGGAGTTCTCCGGCTACCCCGTTGTTTGGGGCAGCGTGTTTTGGTTTGCGGCGTTTTCGCTGATCGGATTGACGGCGCTATCTTTCGTATTTCCCAACTTGGTGTCCGATGGAATGCCTGCGTGGTTCCTGCGCGCGCTGTCAAAGCTCTCGGGGGAAAGCACACGATGAGCGCGACTATCCCCGTCATGGTCGGCCTTGTGCCGGCCATCCACGTCTTGAACGTGGCAGATATTGCGAAGACGTGGATGCTCGGGACAAGCCCGAGCATGACGCGTGGAGTGATTTGAGATGTCCGTCCGTCGTCTAGCCCCTGATCAGGTCCAGCCCGCCTCCTTCGCCTTCGACGCGGCGAACGAGAACTGGGCCGACCAGCAGATCGCCAAATACCCGGCCGGCCGTCAGGCCTCCGCCGTAATCCCGCTGCTGTGGAAGGCGCAGGAGCAGCATCATGGCTGGGTCCCGCGCGCCGCGATCGAAGCTGTCGCGCGGAAGCTCGACATGGCGCCGATGCGCGTCATGGAGATCGCGACCTTCTACACCATGTTCAACCTGCAGCCGGTCGGCGAGCACTTCATCCAGCTTTGCGGCACCACCCCCTGCGCGCTGCGCGGCGCGGAAGCGATCCGGAAGGTCTGCGAGGACGTCATCGGCCCGCAATCGACCGTCTCGGCGGATGGCAAGCTGTCCTGGCTCGAGGTCGAGTGCCTGGGAGCTTGCTGCAACGCCCCGATGGCGCAGATCAATTTCGATTATTACGAAGACCTGACGCCCGACAATTTCCGCGCGCTGCTCGACGATCTCCGCCATGGACGCCCGACGAAACCCGGCCCGCAGGTCGACCGCTCCTGCTCGGAGCCGCTCGGCGGTGGCGAGACCCTGAAGGACCCGGCTCTCTATGACGGCACGGTGATCGGGGCTGGCGACTGGCAAAAGCGCATCGGCGAACAGCGCAAGGCTGCAGCCGAGGCCGCTGCCGCGAAAGCCGCCGCCGAAGCTGCCGCCAAGGCGGCCGAAGCCAAGGCTGCCGAAGCCACGCCCGCCGCCGTCGAGGCCAAGCCGGCAAGCGAGACGGCCGCCGCGAGCCGGCCCAAGCCGTCGGCTCCGGCCCAGCCTTCGGGCGCGGCAAACGACACGCCGGCCGCCCATGGCAAGGTCGATGAGAAATCGGTCGCGGAATCCGCGAAGCCGGCGGCTACAGCCGAGACCAAGCCCGAGTTGCTGACCGCCGCGCGCAACAATGCGCCCGACGATCTCTCGTTGATCTGGGGCGTTGGTCCCAAGCTTGCAAAGATGCTCAACGAGATGGGCGTCTGGCATTTCGACCAGATCGCGGTCTGGAAGGCGGAGGAACTCGCCTGGGTCGATGCACGACTGACCGGCTTCAAGGGCCGCGCCACCCGCGACGACTGGATTTCGCAGGCAAAGAAGCTCTCGACAGGCTGGCGGCCGGATTCGGCCCTCGGCGACAAGCCGGTGAAGTGAGGCGATAACGATGCTTGCTGATCGCGACCGGATCTTCACCAACCTCTACGGGCGTCACGACCTGTCGCTGAAGGGCGCGATGGCGCGCGGCGCGTGGGACGGTACGAAATTCCTGCTGGAGCAGGGCCAGGACTGGATCATCGACGAGATGAAGAAGTCCGGGCTGCGTGGACGCGGCGGCGCCGGCTTCCCGACCGGGCTGAAATGGTCGTTCATGCCCAAGAAGAGCGACGGCCGGCCGAGCTATCTCGTCGTCAACGCCGACGAGTCGGAGCCCGGCACCTGCAAGGATCGCGAGATCATGCGCAACGACCCGCATACGCTGGTCGAGGGCTGCCTGATCGCCTCCTTCGCGATGAATGCGAACGCGGCCTACATCTACATCCGCGGCGAATACATCCTCGAACGCGAGGCGCTGCAGCGCGCCGTCGACGAGGCCTATGAGGCGGGCCTCATCGGCAAGAACAACAAGCACGGCTATCCCTTTGATCTCTATGTGCATCATGGGGCAGGGGCCTATATCTGCGGCGAGGAAACGGCGCTGCTCGAAAGCCTCGAGGGCAAGAAGGGCATGCCGCGCCTGAAGCCGCCATTTCCGGCCAATGTCGGCCTTTACGGCTGCCCCACCACGGTGAACAACGTCGAGTCGATCGCTGTCGCACCGACGATCCTGCGCCGTGGCGCGGCGTGGTTCTCCTCGCTCGGCAACCCCAATAATGTCGGCACGAAACTGTTCTGCGTTTCCGGGCATGTGAACAAGCCCTGCAACGTCGAAGAGGTGATGGGCATTCCGTTCCGCGAGCTGATCGACCGCCATTGCGGCGGCATGCGCGGCGGCTGGGACAATCTGCTTGCGGTCATCCCCGGCGGTTCGTCGGTGAGGATGGTGCCGGCCGAGCAGATCATCGACACGCCGATGGATTTCGACTCGCTGTCCAAGCTGAAATCGGGCCTCGGCACGGCAGCCGTCATCGTCATGGACAAGTCGACCGACATCGTCCGGGCGATCGCGCGCATCAGCTATTTCTACAAGCATGAGAGCTGCGGCCAGTGCACGCCCTGCCGCGAGGGCACGGGCTGGATGTGGCGCGTGCTCAACCGCATGGCCGAGGGCAGGGCGCAGAAGCGCGAGATCGACATGCTGCTCGACGTCACCAAGCAGATCGAGGGTCATACCATCTGCGCGCTCGGCGACGCTGCCGCCTGGCCGATCCAGGGCCTGATCGCGCATTTCCGCCCCGAGATCGAGAAGCGCATCGACGACTATGCCGCCAACCCGCATAGCGAGCCGGCGCGGCTTATGGCGGCGGAGTGAGACCATGACCAAACTCCTCATCGACGGCATCGAGGTCGACGTCCCGGCCGACTACACGGTCCTGCAGGCCTGCGAGGCGGCAGGCGCCGAGGTGCCGCGCTTCTGCTTCCATGAGCGGCTCTCGATCGCCGGCAACTGCCGCATGTGCCTCGTCGAAGTGAAGGGCGGCCCGCCCAAGCCGCAGGCCTCCTGCGCCATCGGCGTGCGCGATCTGCGCCCCGGCCCCAATGGCGAGCCGCCGGTGGTGTCGACCAAGTCGCCCATGGTCAAGAAGGCGCGCGAGGGGGTGATGGAGTTCCTCCTGATCAACCACCCGCTGGATTGCCCGATCTGCGACCAGGGCGGTGAATGCGACCTGCAGGACCAGGCCATGGCCTATGGCGTGGACAATTCCCGCTATGCCGAAAACAAGCGCGCGGTCGAGGACAAGTATATCGGCCCGCTGGTGAAAACCTCGATGACGCGTTGCATCCAATGCACGCGTTGCGTCCGCTTCACCACGGAAGTCGCAGGCGGCCAGGATCTCGGCGCGATCGGTCGCGGCGAGGACATGGAGATCACGACCTATCTCGAACAGGCGATGACCTCGGAGCTGCAGGGCAACGTTGTCGATCTCTGCCCGGTCGGCGCGCTGACCTCGAAGCCCTATCAGAACAAGGCGCGGCCCTGGGAACTGACCAAGACCGAATCGATCGACGTGATGGACGCGGTCGGCTCGGCGATCCGGATCGATTCGCGCGGCCGCGAGGTCATGCGCATCCTGCCTCGCCTCAACGAGGCAGTGAACGAGGAGTGGATCTCCGACAAGACGCGCCACATCGTCGATGGCCTGCGCACCCAGCGGCTCGACCGGCCCTATATCCGGCAGGACGGGGCGCTGCGACCTGCGACATGGGCGGAAGCCTTTGCGCTGATCGCCGGAAAACTGAAGGCGACCACGCCTGCCAGGATCGGCGCCATCGCCGGCGATCTCGCCGCCGTCGAAGAGATGTTCGCGCTGAAGAACCTGATGGCTTCGCTCGGCAGCGCCAACCTCGACTGCCGTCAGGACGGCACGAAGCTGCACCCCTCCCATGGACGTGCCTCATATGTGCTGAACGCCGGCATCGCCGGGATCGATGAAGCGGATTCGCTGCTGATCATCGGGGCGAACCCGCGCAGGGAAGCGCCGATCCTCAATGCGCGCATCCGCAAGCGCTGGCTGCGCGGCGATTTCAAGGTCAGCGTCATCGGCGAGATGGCCGAACTGACCTATGACTTCGACTATCTCGGCGCCGGCACGGACACGCTGGCCGAACTGGTCAGGACGGCGACAATCGGCAAGGCGAAACCGATGGTGCTGGTCGGGCAGGGCGCGCTTGCCCGCGGCGACGGCGAGGCGATCCTCTCGATGGCGGCCAAGGCCGCTCAGGTTCTCGGCTCAGGCCAGGATGGCTGGAACGGCTTTGGCGTGCTCCATACGGCTGCCGCCCGCGTCGGTGGGCTCGATCTCGGCTTCGTGCCGGGAGACGGTGGACTGGATGTTGGCGGCATGAGCGCGCCGGGTGCGCTCGATGTCCTGTTCCTGCTCGGGGCCGATGAGATCGAGGTTCCGGCCGGCGCCTTCGTGGTCTATCAGGGCACGCATGGCGACAAGGGCGCGCATCGCGCCGACGTCATCCTGCCGGGCGCAGCCTACACCGAGAAGTCGGGCACCTATGTCAACACCGAAGGTCGCGTACAGATGACCGACCGCGCGACCTTCGCGCCGGGCGATGCGCGCGAGGATTGGGCCATCTTGCGGGCGCTATCGGCGGCGCTCGGAAAGACGCTGCCCTTCGACTCGCTCGTCGGCCTGCGCAAGGCGCTCTACGAGGCGCATCCGCATTTCGCTGCGCTCGACATATTGCCGGTCTCCGATGCGTCGGGGCTGGCGCGGCTTGCCGGCCTTGGTGGCAAGACCGACAAGGCGGGCCTTGCCTCGTCCGTCAGCGATTTCTACCAGACCAACCCGATCGCGCGGGCGTCCGCCGTGATGGCCGAATGCTCGGCGCTGGCCTCTGGCCGGTTGCAGCAGGCGGCGGAGTAAGCGGCCATGAACTGGGATATCGTCCTCGACCTCCTGATCATGCTGGGCAAGAGCTTCCTCCTGCTCGCCTGCCTGCTCGTCTTCATCGCCTATATCCTGCTTGCCGACCGCAAGATCTGGGCTGCCGTGCAGTTGCGTCGCGGTCCCAACGTGGTCGGCCCGTTCGGCCTGTTCCAGAGCTTCGCCGACCTGCTGAAATTCGCCTTCAAGGAGCCGATCATCCCGTCGGGCGCCAACAAGGGCGTGTTCCTGCTGGCCCCCTTCATCTCCTGCCTGCTCTCGCTCGGCGCCTGGGCGGTCATTCCGGTGGCCGAGGGCTGGGCCATCGCCGACATCAATGTCGGCGTACTCTACATCCTCGCGATCTCGTCGCTGGGCGTCTATGGCGTGATCATGGCCGGCTGGGCCTCGAACTCGAAATACCCGTTTATGGGCGCGCTGCGCTCGGCCGCGCAGATGGTCTCCTACGAGGTCTCGATCGGCTTCGTCATCATCACCGTCCTGCTCTGCGTCGGCTCGCTGAACCTGACCGCGATCGTCGAGGCGCAGAACACCAGTTGGGGCATGCTGCGCTGGTATTGGCTTCCGCTGTTTCCGATGTTCGTGGTCTTCTTCATCTCGGCGCTGGCCGAGACGAACCGCCCGCCCTTCGACCTGCCCGAAGCCGAATCCGAGCTCGTCGCCGGCTTTATGGTCGAATACTCGTCGACGCCGTATCTGCTGTTCATGCTCGGCGAATACGTGGCGATCATGACCATGTGCTCGCTGACCGTGATCCTGTTCATGGGCGGCTGGCTGCCGCCATTCCCGATCGCGCCCTTCACCTGGGTCCCGGGCGTGATCTGGTTCATGATCAAGATTTGCCTGGTCTTCTTCATGTTCGCGATGGTGAAGGCCTTCGTGCCGCGCTACCGCTACGACCAGCTGATGCGCCTCGGCTGGAAAGTGTTCCTGCCACTCTCGCTCGTCTCCGTCGTGGTCGTGGCCTTCGTGCTGCAGCTTACGGGCTGGGGGCCGGTGCGCTGATGACGACGACAATCAAGGATTTTGCGCGATGACCCTCGCACAAGCCGCCAAGGGCCTGCTTCTGAAGGAATTCGTCTCGGCGTTCGCCCTGTCGATGCGCTATTTCTTCAAGCCGAAGGCGACGCTGAACTATCCCTTCGAGAAGGGCGCTCTCAGCCCACGCTTCCGGGGCGAGCACGCGCTGCGCCGCTACCCCAATGGCGAGGAACGCTGCATCGCCTGCAAGCTCTGCGAGGCGATCTGCCCGGCCCAGGCGATCACGATCGAGGCCGGCCCGCGTCGCAATGACGGCACGCGCCGCACCACGCGCTACGACATCGACATGACCAAATGCATCTATTGCGGCTTCTGCCAGGAGGCCTGCCCGGTCGATGCTATCGTCGAGGGACCGAATTTCGAGTTCGCGACCGAAACCCGAGAGGAGCTGTTCTACGACAAGGACCGGCTGCTCGCGAACGGCGCGCGCTGGGAGCGCGAGATCGCGCGCAACATCGCGATGGATGCGCCATACCGGTGAGGGAACTGGCCTCGTTGCGCGGTTGTCGCCTCCGACGGGCCTTACTATAGACGCTCCAGACTGCGCCCGGCACCAGAGTCGGTCGCGTTGCAACGAGGGCCGCCCGCAAGGGCGGAAAGGCTGGCCAGGATGAACGCCGCAGCGGCTTTCTTCTATCTCTTCGCAGGCGTCACCGTCGCTTCGGCGTTCCTGGTGGTGACCTCGCGCAATCCCGTGCATTCGGTGCTGTTTTTGATCCTCGCCTTCGTCAACGCATCCGGGCTGTTCATGCTGCTCGGGGCCGAGTTCCTGGCGATGCTGCTGATCGTGGTCTATGTCGGCGCGGTCGCGGTGCTCTTCCTGTTCGTGGTGATGATGCTCGACGTCGATTTCGCCGAGTTCCGCCAGGGCTTCCAGACTTATCTGCCGATCGGCGCGCTGGTCGGGCTCGTCTTCGCCATCGAGTTGCTGATGGTCGTCGGCGCCTGGATCATCGACCCGCAGATCGTGCGCGCGCCGGTCGCCCCGATCCCCGGCAACCTGACCAATACGGCGGCGCTCGGGCAGGTGCTCTACACGCAGTACATCTACTACTTCCAGGCGGCCGGCCTCGTGCTGCTCGTCGCCATGATCGGCGCGATCGTCCTGACCCTGCGCGAGCGCACCGGGATCAAGCGCCAGGACATCACCGTCCAGAACGCCCGCACCAAGGCGATGGCGATGGACGTGAAGAAGGTGCCCTCGCGCGCCGGACTGCCGGAGGAGACGGTCTGATGATCGGATTGGGCCACTATCTCGCCGTCGCCGCGATCCTGTTCACGCTCGGCGTGCTCGGCATCTTCATCAATCGCAAGAACGTCATCATCATCCTGATGTCGGTCGAGCTGATCCTGCTCGCGGTCAACCTCAACCTCGTCGCCTTCTCGAGCTTCCTGAACGACATCGTCGGGCAGGTCTTCGCGCTGCTGGTGCTGACGGTAGCGGCCGCCGAGGCCGCCATCGGGCTCGCCATTCTCGTCGTCTACTTCCGCAACCGCGGCACGATCGCGGTGGAAGACATCAACATGATGAAAGGCTGAGGCGCGCCCGCGCCCGGATTTGCCCCATGTATCACGCGATCGTCTTCCTCCCCTTGATCGGCTTCCTGATCGCCGGCCTGTTTGGCCGGCTGATCGGGCCGCGCGGCTCGGAGATCGTCACCACCTCGCTGCTGATCGTCTGCGCCGTCCTGTCCTGGATCGCCTTCTTCAGCATCGGCTTCGGCCATGGCACGACCCGCATCCAGGTCGCGACGTGGATGGCGTCTGGCGATCTGCGCGTCGACTGGGCCTTCCGCGTGGATACGCTGACAGGCGTGATGCTCGTCGTCGTCAACACAGTTTCGTCGCTCGTGCACCTGTATTCGATCGGCTACATGCACGAGGATCCGCATCGGCCGCGCTTCTTCGCCTATCTGTCGCTGTTCACCTTCGCCATGCTGATGCTGATCACCTCGGACAACCTCGTCCAGATGTTCTTCGGCTGGGAAGGCGTGGGCCTCGCCTCCTATCTGCTGATCGGTTTCTGGTACAAGAAGCCCTCGGCCAATGCGGCGGCGATGAAAGCCTTCATCGTCAACCGCGTCGGCGATTTCGGCTTCGCGCTGGGCATCTTTCTCGTCTTCGTGCTGTTCGGCTCGGTCGGTTTCGATGCGATCTTCCCGCGCGTGGCTGATCTGACCAGCCAGAGCTTCCGCTTCCTCGGCTATGACTGGAATGCGCTGACGCTGACCGCGCTGCTGCTGTTCATGGGCGCGATGGGCAAGTCCGCGCAGTTCCTGCTGCACACCTGGCTGCCCGACGCGATGGAGGGGCCGACCCCAGTCTCGGCGCTGATCCACGCCGCGACGATGGTCACCGCCGGCGTCTTCATGGTCGCGCGGCTGTCGCCGATCTTCGAATATGCGCCGAACGCGATGACCGTTGTCATCGTCATCGGCGGCACGACGGCGTTCTTCGCCGCGACCGTCGGCCTCGTCCAGAACGACATCAAGCGCGTCATCGCCTATTCGACCTGTTCGCAGCTCGGCTACATGTTCGTGGCGCTCGGCTGCGGGGCTTATTCGGCAGGCATCTTCCACCTCTTCACCCACGCCTTCTTCAAGGCGCTGCTGTTCTTGGGCGCGGGCTCGGTCATCCACGCGATGCATCACGAACAGGACATGCGGAAGATGGGCGGCCTGCGGAAGTATATTCCACTGACGGCGGCCGCCATGACCATCGGCACGCTGGCGCTCACAGGATTCCCGCTTTTCGCCGGCTATTTCTCGAAAGACGCGATCATCGAGAGCGCCTATGCAGCGGTCGGGCATAAGGGCTTCTCTGCCTCCTACGCCTTCGTGCTTCTGGTCGCGGCCGCCTGCATGACTTCGTTCTACTCATGGCGGCTCTATTTCATGACCTTCGAGGGCAAGCCGCGCTGGGGCGCCGACGCCCACGCCGCGCATGGTCACGATGATCACGCCCATGCGGCCCATGGCCACGACGACCATGCTCATGACGATCACGGCCATGGCCACGATCACATGCCCCATGAAAGCCCGCTGGTGATGCTGATCCCGCTAGCCGTGCTGTCGCTCGGTGCGGTCGCGGCCGGCTTTGCCTTCAAGGAGGCCTTTATCGGCCACGACTACGAGCATTTCTGGAAGGCCGCTTTGTTCACGGGCAAGGACAACCACATCCTGCACGAGATGCACGAGGTTCCCGGCTGGGTCGTGGCCTCGCCCTTCATCGCGATGGTGCTCGGTTTCGCGCTGGCGTTCTACTTCTACATGCTGCGCCCCGACGTGCCCGTGAAGCTCGCCGCCTCCAACCCGGTTCTCTACAAATTCCTGCTGAACAAGTGGTATTTCGACGAGATCTACGACTTCCTGTTCGTGAAGCCGGCGATGTGGCTCGGAAGGTTCCTCTGGAAGAAGGGCGACGGCTTCGTCATCGACGGCATGGGGCCCGACGGGATCTCGGCCCGCGTGGTCGACGTCACCAACCGCGTCGTCCGTCTCCAGACGGGTTATGTCTATCACTACGCCTTCGCGATGCTGATCGGCGTTGCAGGGCTGGTGACCTGGTATCTGCTGGTTCGCGGGTGAGATGATGTTCGGCTTCGGTATCCTCACCGGTCTTCTCGTCCTGCCGCTGGTCGGCGCTGCCTTCATCCTGGCGCAGCGCGGCGATGAGGCCTCGGTCGATTCCAATGCGCGCTATGCGGCACTGGCAGCGACTGTCGCGACCTTCATCCTGGCGCTCGTCGCCTGGGCGCGTTTCGAGCCGGGCAATCCCGGCTTCCAGATGGTCGAGACGCATGGCTGGGTCTCCGACGCGATCAAGTTCAAGCTCGGCGTCGACGGCTTCTCCTTCCCTTTCGTGGTGCTGACCGCCTTCCTGATGCCGTTCTGCATCCTGGCGTCCTGGCACTCGATCACGAAGCGGGTGCGCGAATACATGGTCGCGTTCCTGATCCTCGAGACGCTGATGATCGGCGTCTTTGTCGCGCTCGATCTCGTGCTGTTCTACCTGTTCTTCGAGGCCGGCCTGATCCCGATGTTCCTGATCATCGGCATCTGGGGCGGCAAGCGCCGGGTCTACGCCTCCTACAAGTTCTTCCTCTACACGCTGCTTGGCTCAGTGCTGCTTCTGCTGGCGCTGATGGCGATGTACTGGAACGCCGGAACCACCGACATCCCGACGCTGCTGGCGCATAAATTCCCGTCCGGCATGCAGACCTGGCTCTGGCTCGCCTTCTTCGCGTCTTTCGCGGTGAAGATGCCGATGTGGCCGGTCCACACCTGGCTGCCCGACGCCCATGTCGAGGCCCCGACCGCCGGCTCCGTCATTCTGGCGGCGATCCTGCTGAAGATGGGCGGCTACGGCTTCATCCGCTTCTCGATCCCGATGTTTCCGGAGGCGTCGCAGTATTTCGCGCCTTTCGTCTACGCGCTCTCCGTCATCGCCATCGTCTACACCTCGCTGGTGGCGCTGATGCAGGAGGATATCAAGAAGCTGATCGCCTACTCCTCGGTGGCGCATATGGGCTTCGTCACCATGGGCCTGTTCACGCTGACGGCGCAGGGCATCCAGGGCGCGATGTTCCAGATGGTCAGCCACGGGCTGGTCTCGGGCGCGCTCTTCCTCTGCGTCGGCGTGGTCTATGACCGCATGCACACCCGCGAGATCGCCGCCTATGGCGGACTGGTCAACCGCATGCCGGTCTATGCTGTCATCTTCATGGTCTTCACCATGGCCAATGTCGGCCTCCCCGGCACGGCGGGTTTCGTCGGCGAATTCCTGACGCTGCTCGGCGCGTTCAAGGCCAACCCTTGGGTCGCCTTCATCGCGACCTCGGGCGTCATCCTCTCGGCGGCCTATGCGCTCTGGCTCTATCGCCGCGTCATGTTCGGCGAGCTGGTCAAGCCCGAGCTCAAGGACATCATGGATCTCGACCGGCGCGAAACCGCGATCCTCGTTCCGCTCGTGCTGCTGACGGTCTGGTATGGTATCCGCCCCGGCACGATCCTAGATGCCTTTGCCGCGCCGACCGAAGCCCTCATCAAGAATTATCAGGCCGCACTCACCGCCGCGAAAACGGCGCTGCTGGTGGTCCAGTAAGGTCGAGACATAAATGACCGTCGTCCCCGCTCTCGGCCCCGCACTGCCGGAAATCATCCTCGCGCTCGGCGCGATCGCCATGGTGCTCGTCGGCGCCATTCAGGGTGAACGTTCGACACGCCTGCTTGAGGGGGCTGCTGTCGCGCTGTTTGCGCTGGCGCTCGTGCTGGTGCTGTCGGGCGAGGGCCGGGTCGTCACCTTCAATAAGGGCTTCATCGCCGACGGCTTCGCGCGCTTCATGAAGGTACTGACGCTGATTGGCGCGGCGGCGGCGATCATCCTGTCGTCGGACAGCTTGCGCCGCGACGGCTCGATGCGCTTCGAGTTCCCGATCCTGATCGTGCTCGCCACCATCGGCATGATGATGATGATCTCGGCCGGCGACCTGATCAGCCTCTATGTCGGCCTCGAACTGCAGTCGCTTGCGCTTTACGTCGTCGCCGCCTTCGACCGCGACAACGCCAAATCGACCGAGGCTGGCCTGAAATACTTCGTTCTCGGCGCGCTCTCGTCGGGCATGCTGCTTTACGGCTCCTCGCTGGTCTACGGCTTCACAGGTACGGTCAATTACGCCGGCATCGCGGCCGCCGTGCAGCATGGCCATCCCGGTATCGGGCTGATCTTCGGCATCGTCTTCATCGCGGCTGGCCTCGCCTTCAAGATCTCGGCCGTGCCGTTCCATATGTGGACGCCCGACGTCTATGAGGGCGCGCCGACACCGGTCGCGGCCTTCTTCGCCTCCGCGCCGAAGATGGCGGCGATGGCGATGATGGTGCGCGTCTTCGTCGGCGCCTTTCCGGGTGCGCAGCACGAATGGCAGCAGATCATCGTCTTCATCGGCATCGCCTCGATGGCGCTGGGCGCGTTCGCCGCGATCGGCCAGAGCAACATCAAGCGGCTGCTCGCCTATTCGTCGATCGCGAACATGGGCTATGCGCTGGTCGGCCTCGCTGCCGGCACGGCGGCCGGCGTCCAGGGCGTCATGGTCTATATGGCGATCTATCTGGCAACGACACTGGGCGCTTTCGCCTGCGTGCTGCTGATGCGCCGCGACGGCAAGCCTGTCGAGGAGATCGGCGAGCTTGCCGGCCTTTCGCGCACCAATCCGTGGATGGCCTTCGCGCTCTCGATGATGATGTTCTCGCTTGCCGGCATTCCGCCGATGGCCGGCTTCTGGGCGAAGTTCTACGTCTTCCTCGCCGCCATCGACGCCAAGCTCTACACGCTGGCCGTCATCGGCGTCGTGACCAGCGTGGTCGGCGCCTACTACTACCTGCGGCTGGTCAAGATCATCTATTTCGACGACGCCAAGCCCGCTTTCGAGCGGGGCGACATCGGCACGCGCGTCGTATTGCTGGTCTCGGCTGTCTTCGTGCTGGCTTTGTCGCTTCTGCCGGCGCCGCTGTTCAACTCGGCGGCCGCGGCGGCGAAGTCGCTGTTCTGAGAGCGTGCTCGGTGACGCGGCCCGCGCCGCCGGCTACCGGCTGATCGTCCGCGACGAGGTCGGCTCCACCATGGAGGAGGCCCGCCGGGCGCTCGATCAGGGCGATGCCGGCAGGCTCTGGATCGTGGCGCGCGAGCAGACGGCCGGGCGCGGCCGTCATGGCCGGGTCTGGGGTTCGCCACCGGGCAATCTGTACGCCAGCCTCCTCCTGAAAACGCCATGCGAGCCGGCACTTGCGCCGCAACTGGGCTTCGTCGCGGGGTTGGCGCTGCATGACGCCGCCGCGAGGGTCACGGGGCTGGCCGCGCCGCAACTCGCACTTAAATGGCCCAACGACCTTCTGGCCGAACGCGCCAAGACCGCGGGCCTGCTGCTGGAAGGTGAAAGCCGGGCAGGGGGCTTCAGCGTCGTCATCGGGTTTGGCGTCAACATCGCATCCTGTCCGCAGGACACGCCCTATCCGGCGAGCTTCCTCAAGGCGCATGCGCCGGCCGCTGGCGTCGAAGCCATGCTCTCTGCGCTCAGCGACGCCTGGCTCGAACGCTACTCGGTCTGGATGCAGCCAGGCGGCTTCGGCCCGACCCGCTCTGCCTGGCTCGACCGTGCCGCCTTTCTCGGCGAAACGATCACGATCAGGCTCAGCGACGGCCCTCTCAGCGGCTGCTTCGCCGGGCTCGACCCGTCGGGACGGCTTGAACTCGATACGCCTTCCGGCCGTCGCCTGATCGACGCCGGCGATCTCTATTTCGGCGCGCCGGCCTGACCGTCGCATCCTGCTCTGGAGACCTGCCGCCTCGCATGGTAGGGCTCCCGCAATATCTTGGCGCATCTGCGCCGCTCCTTGTCCCAGTCAGGATTTTTCGTGACCCGTTCCCAAGACCAGTTCGTTTTCGTTCCCCTCGGCGGCCTCGGCGAGATCGGCATGAACGCCGCGCTCTACGGCTTTGGGCCCGAAGGCCGGCGTAAATGGATCCTGGTCGATTGCGGGCTGTCTTTCGCCGGCCCGGAGGTCCCGGGCGTCGATATCGTCCTGCCCGATCTGCGCTACATCATTGAGGAGCGTGCCAATCTGCTGGGCATCGTCATCACCCACGCCCATGAGGACCATATCGGCGCGCTCGCCGCGCTCTGGCCGAGCTTGCGCGCACCGGTCTACTGCACGAAATTCGCCGCCGGCCTGCTCGCAACGCGCCGGCTGTCCGAGCCGGGTGCGCCGAAAGTCCCGATGAATGTCGTGGCGCAGGGCGGCCGCGTCACGCTCGGCCCCTTCGACATCGAGTTCGTGCCGGTCGCCCATTCCATTCCCGAATCCTGCGCGCTGGCGATCCGCACCCCGGTCGGCCTCGTCGTCCACACCGGCGACTGGAAGATCGATCCGACGCCGCAGGTCGGCCTCCCCACCGACGAGAAGCGCCTGCGCGAACTCGGCGACGAGGGCGTGCTCGCAATGGTCTGCGACTCGACCAACGTCATGCGCGACGGCACGAGCCCGAGCGAGGCCGATGTCGCAGCCAAGATCAAGGAACTGGTGCATTCGGCGCCGGGCCGCGTCGCCGTCACCACCTTCGCGTCGAACGTCGCCCGTCTGCGCGCGGTCGCGGAAGCTGCGATGGCCGATCAGCGCGAGGTCGTCGTCGTCGGGCGGGCCATGGACCGCGTCATCGATGTCGCGCGCGAATGCGGCTATCTCGACGGCATCCCGGCCTTCCGCTCGGCCGACACCTATGGCTACCTGCCGCGCGACAAGGTCGTTTGCCTGCTGACCGGAAGCCAGGGCGAGCCACGCGCCGCGCTTTCGCGCATCGCGTCGGACGATCATCCCGAGATCGCGCTTTCGCCCGGCGATAGGGTGATCTTCTCCTCGCGCACCATCCCCGGCAACGAGAAGGCGGTCGGCAACATCCTGAACGCGCTCGCCCGCGACAACATCGAGATCATCACCGACCGGACCCACCTCGTCCATGTCTCCGGGCATCCGCGCCGCGAGGAGATGGCCAGGCTCTATGGCTGGCTGAAGCCGAAGATCGTCATCCCCGCCCATGGCGAGGATCTGCACCTCTCCGAGCACGCGACCTTCGCGCGGGGGCTGGGCGTCAAGATCGTGGTGCGCGCCGTCAACGGCGACGTCATCGAGATCAGGCAGGACGGCGCGAGCAAGGTCGACGAGGTCACGCATGGCCGGCTCTACCAGGACGGCACACTGCTGGTGAACGCGCTGGAGAAGACCATCGCCGAACGCCGCAAGCTTTCCTTCGCCGGGATGATCTCGGTCGCGGTCGCGATCGACGAGAAGGGCGGTCTTGCCGGCGATCCCGAGATTGCTGTGCTCGGCCTGCCGCCGCGCACCCGCGACGGCACCGATTTCGACGAATATGTCGCCGAAGCCGTCTCCGAACTGATCGACGGTATCCCCAAGGCGCGCCGGCGCGATCCCGAGGCGCTCCGCAACGCGCTGGAGCGCGGCCTGCGCAGCGCCGTCAACGAGGAGTGGGGCAAGAAGCCGCTGGTGCACGCGCTGGTGATCGAGGTGTAGAACGGACGAGCGCCCAGATAGGAGCCCAATATGATCGGACGCCTCAACCACGTCGCCATCGCCGTGAAGGATCTCGCGGCCTCGACCGCTCTTTACCGCGATACGCTGGGCGCGCGCGTCTCGCAGGCGCTGCCGCAGCCAGAGCACGGCGTCACCGTCGTCTTCGTCGAACTGCCCAACACCAAAATCGAATTGCTCGAGCCGATGGGATCCGACTCGCCCGTCGGCAAGTTCCTCGAGCGCAACCCCGATGGCGGGATCCACCATATCTGCTACGAGGTCGAGGACATCCTCGCCGCCCGCGACAAGCTCAAGGCGCAGGGCGCTCGCGTGCTCGGCTCGGGCGAGCCCCGCATCGGCGCGCATGGCAAGCCGGTGCTGTTCCTGCACCCCAAGGATTTCTGCGGCGCGCTGGTCGAGCTCGAACAGGCGTGAATCCGATGGACCAAAGCCCGATCGATTTCTTCGGCCAGCCCGAGCCTGGCTCGCCGCGTCCCTTCAGCGAGGCGACGCGGGCCGGGGGGCTAATCTTCGTCTCCGGCCACTCAGCCCCACATGATCCGGCGCATGGCATTCATCGCGGCGAGACGCCGGCCGACGAGGTCCGCAATGCGCTGGCCAAGGTCGCGGCCATTCTGGCCGCTGCCGGTAGTTCGCTCGACCGCGTCGTTCAGATGACGATGCTGATCACCGACCCGGCCGATTACGCTGCCTGCAACGCCGAATATGTGAAGCATTTTCCTGGCGGCCTGCCGGCGCGCCATACGGCCCGCTTCGGTGTGCCGACGCAGGCCCGCGTCGCTTTCTCCTGCATTGCGCTCGCCAGCGAGTCTTCAGCGTGACGGTCGCCGGCGGGCTTGCGGTCTATTTCGTGATCTGGTGGACGGTGCTGTTTGCCGTCCTGCCCTTCGGCGTGCGCAGCCAGGCGGAAACCGGCGATGTCACGGACGGCACCGATCCTGGCGCACCGGTGTTGCCGGGGCTGGTCAGGAAAGCGCTGATCACCTCGGCGATCGCTGCGGTCGTCTTCGCCCTTGTCTGGTATATCTGGGCGAGGTTCGATCTGTAGTTTCGTGCGCACAACCCCAAAAAGAAAAAGGCAGGGCCGATGCCCTGCCTATCGAAGTCTATTTTTACCGCAGTAACGGCGCGCATCTGATGTGCACAACTCATATACTAGGCGGGCGTTTGTTCCTCCCGAGACCTGGTCCGCGGCGCTCAATGTTCAACCGAGCGTGCCCAGCGCCAAATGTTTAGCGGATCGTCACCGGTCTGTCACCAGTTTAGGCAGGCAAAGCCTTATCTTTTTGCAAGATTATTCTCCGCTGCACTTGTGCAGCGCAGCATTCGACGATTCGCCGCGATTCTCTGCCTTGTTCCGGCCAAAGGATCGCTTTACCACCCCAACACGACACCTGCCGGGCCGTCCGGCGGTCATGGAGATACCTGATGCTGCGCAATTCTCTCGCCGTCCTCGCCCTCGTGGCGTCGCTTGGGGCAGCTCACGCCCAGACGCCTGCGGCCGACCCGGCAAATACGGTGGTGCTGGAGACCAAGGATGGTCCGGTCACGATTCGCCTGCGGCCCGATCTTGCTCCCAAGCATGTCGAGCAGATCAAGACTCTGACCAAGCGCGGCTTCTACAACGGCATCGTCTTCCATCGCGTCATCGACGGCTTCATGGCGCAGACCGGCGACCCGACCGGCACCGGCACCGGCAAGTCCGATTTGCCGAACCTGCCGGCCGAATTCACGCCGACGCCCTACAAGGTCGGCTCGGTCGGCATGGCGCGCTCGCAATCGCCTGATTCCGCCAATTCGCAGTTCTTCATCTGCTTCGAGGGCTGCGGCTCCCTGACCGGCCAGTACACGCTGTTCGGCGAAGTCGTCTCCGGCATGGACGCCGTGCGCAAGATCAAGAAGGGCAGCCAGGCCAATAACGGCCAGGTTTCCGGCCCCGACAAGATTGTGCGCATGCGCCTGCAGGCGGACGCCAAGTAAAGGCGCCGTAGGGCGGCTCAGGGTCATGCGGCAGGCGCGCGCCATCCTCATATTGCTCGCTTTGGTGGGCAGTATGGGCGCGGCCTGTGCGCAGGGCACCTATGATTACGGCCTGCCGCCGCCATCCGGCTCGCAGAACCCCGTGCTGCCGCCGCCCTCTGGTTCGCAGAACCCGGTTCTGCCGCCGCAGTCCGGGCAGCGCTATCTGCCTGGCGTCGGCGGGGCGTTCGGCGAGGGTGCGCGGCCTTCGGTTGCGCCGCGTCGCTATCGCGGCGGCGACGACACGAGCCTCGCCGGCCAGTTGTCGCCAACGACGCGGGCGTTCGAAGGCAGTGAGATCGATCGTCTCGGCGACATCGCGCCGGCCCTGCGCCGCTGCTGGAACCCGCCTGCGCTCGACGGTCCAACCGATGGGGCCATGGCGACCGTGCGGTTCTCGCTGCGCCGCGACGGCTCGCTATTTGGCCAGCCTCGGGTGAGCTGGGGTACGCGTCGCAGCGACCCCGCCTTGCAGGAGCGCTTTACCCAATCTGTCGTGGCCGCGATACGGGCCTGCACGCCGCTGAGGTTGTCGCAGCGCTTCGGAGCGAGTATCGCGGGGCGACCTTTTTCCATCCGCTTCCACGGCCGCGCGCCGTCCAATGAAAGGCAGATCTGATGTCGCTCGATCCCGAAAACACCCTCGTCATGGAAACCACCAAGGGCAAGGTCGTCATCAAGCTTCGGCCCGACCTCGCGCCCGGCCATGTCGAGCGCCTGAAGACGCTGTCGCGTCAGGGCTTCTATGACGGCATCGTCTTCCACCGCGTCATCGACGGTTTCATGGCGCAGGTCGGCTGCCCGCATGGCACCGGCACCGGCGGCTCGGAACTCCCGGACCTGAAGGCCGAGTTCAACGCGGAGCCGCATGTCCGCGGCATCTGCTCGATGGCCCGCTCGCAGAACCCCAATTCCGCCAACAGCCAGTTCTTCATCGTGTTCGACGACGCCCGCTTCCTCGACAAGCAGTACACCGCCTGGGGCGAAGTGGTTGAAGGCATGGACAATGTCGACATGATCAAGCGCGGCGAACCGGTCCGCGACCCCGATTCGATCGTCTCGATGAAGGTCATGGCCGACCTCGCCTGATCTCGTCCTATGGGGCCTGATCGCAAATGAATGTCGGGCTCTTCGATTTCGATCTCCCCGAAGACCGCATCGCGCTGAGGCCCGCAAGCCCGCGCGATGCGGCGCGCCTGCTCGTCGTCAGTCCTGACGCCGCCCAACCCTTCGAGGATCGCGGCGTCCGCGACCTCGTCGGCCTGCTGCGGCCCGGCGATGCGCTTGTGCTCAACGACACCCGCGTTATTCCTTCGCGCCTGCATGGCCGCCGTTGCCGTGGCGAAGCGACGGCCCGCGTCGAGATCATGCTGCACAAGCGCGAGAGCGACAGTCGCTGGCGCGCCTTTGTGCGGCCCGCCAAGAAACTGAATGTCGGTGAGACCATTTCCTTCGGCAGCGAGACGGCTTCCAACATCTGCGAGCTCGGTCATCTCGATGCCGAGGTGATCGCGAAAGGCGAGGGCGGTGAAGTCGAGCTGCGCTTCGCGCTGACAGGGCCGGCGCTGGACGAGGCGATCGCGCGCCATGGCGAGTTGCCGCTGCCACCCTACATCGCCGGCAAGCGCCCGACCGACTCATCCGACGCCAGCGACTACCAGACGCTTTATGCCCGCGAGGACGGCGCTGTCGCCGCGCCGACCGCAGGCTTGCACTTCACGCCGGAACTGGCGGCTGCGCTCGACGCGCGCGGCATCTCGCGCCATTTCGTGACGCTGCATGTCGGCGCCGGCACGTTCCTGCCGATGAAGGCCGACGATACGCGCGACCACAAGATGCATGCCGAATGGGGCAGTGTCAGCTTGGCGACTGCGGAGGCCATCAATGCGGTGAAAGCGAGAGGCGGGCGCATCGTCGCCGTCGGCACAACGTCGTTGCGACTTTTGGAGAGTGCGACCGGCGAGGACGGTGTGGTCGCGCCGTTTTCCGGCGACACCGCGATCTTCATCACGCCGGGTTATCGCTTCCGTGTCGTCGACTTGCTGCTGACGAATTTCCATTTGCCGCGCTCGACGTTGTTCATGCTCGTCTCGGCCTTTAGCGGCCTCGACATCATGAAACGCGCCTATGCCCATGCAATCGCGCTGGAATATCGCTTTTACTCCTATGGCGACGCGAGCCTGCTGCATCGAGCCGCTACGGTAGATTGAGCGGAAAGCCGTTCCGGCTCGCAATCCCGCGGCGAAAATGCTACCCGGCTCCACAACAGGGAAATCCGACGGGCCATGGCCGATATTTTTCGTGAGATCGATGAAGAGGTGCGCCGCGACAAGGCCGCCGCCATCTGGAGCAAATACGGCACCCTCTTCATCGCGCTTGCGGTGCTCGCGGTCGCAGCCGTCGCCGGCTGGCAGTACTGGCTTCATCGCGAGAGCCTCGCTTCTCAGGCCATGGGGGCGAAGTTCGAGGCGGCGCTGAAATCCTCGCGCGACGGCAACGCTCCCGAGGCCGAGACCATCCTGAAGGAACTTGGCGCGAGCGCACCGGCCGGCTATCGCCAGATCGCGCGTTTCCGCCTCGCCGCCGAGACCGCCAAGGCCAGCCCGGCGGACGGCGTCACAGCGTTCGATGCGCTCGCCAACGATGCCGGCCTCGACCAGCTCTATCGCGATCTTGCCAGGCTTCGCGCCGGGATGCTGCGCGTCGATCTCTCTCCCTATGCCGAGGTCCGGCAGGCTCTGGAGCCGTTGACGACGCCACAAGGCGTCTGGCGGCACTCGGCCCGCGAGATGCTCGGCATAGCCGCGCTGAAGGCCAATCTCTTCGAGGATGCCGGCCGCTGGTTCGACGCCATCGTCACCGACCCCGCCGCCCCGCAGGTGCTGCGCCAGCGCACCGATCTCTATCTCGCTCTGGTGCGCGGTGGCCCGGTCGAGACCCGGAACTGAGTTTGTAACTTTTCCAGCGTGTCCTGATCGGCGCGCGTCGCCTACGACCTGACAGGACGACCTGAACTCGATGACTGCCACCGTCGCTATTATCGGCCGCCCCAATGTCGGCAAGTCGACGCTGTTCAACCGGCTCGTCGGCAAGAAGCTCGCGCTCGTTGATGACCGGCCGGGTGTCACGCGCGACCGCCGCGAGGGCGAGGCCGCGCTTGGCCATCTCCGCTTCACCATCATCGACACGGCCGGCCTCGAAGACGCCGACAAGGAGACGCTCGCCGGGCGCATGCGGGCGCAGACCGAGGTTGCGATCGCGCAGGCCGACGTCATCCTGTTCATGATCGATGCGCGGCTCGGCATCACGCCGATGGATCAGCCTTTTGCCGATCTCGTCCGCAAATCCGGCAAGCCCGTCATCCTGCTCGCCAACAAGGCGGAAGGCCGCAAGGGCCTCGACGGCATCTTCGAATCCTATGGGCTTGGCCTTGGCGACCCCGTGCCGTTCTCGGCCGAGCATGGCGAGGGCACGTCTGATCTGCTAGAGGCGCTCGCGCCCTTCGTCGATGTCGAGCCTGAGGAGGAAGAGGTCTTCGACGAGAGCTATGGCGACAAGCGCTGGGTCGAGGCACCACCCGCCGTCAGCGACGAGGACGAAGAGTACAACGACCCCAACAAGCCGTTGCGGGTCACCATCATCGGCCGTCCCAACGCCGGCAAGTCGACGCTGGTCAACCGCATGATCGGCGAGGACAGACTGCTCGTTGGCCCCGAAGCCGGCATCACCCGCGACACCATCTCTGTCGACTATGAATGGCGTGGTCGGCCCGTAAAGCTGTTCGACACGGCCGGCATGCGCAAGCGCGCCCGCATCGAGGAAAAGCTCGAGAAGATGTCGGTGCAGGATGCGTTGCGCGCCATCCGATTCGCCGAGGTGGTGGTTGTGCTGCTGGATGCGACGATCCCCTTTGAAAAGCAGGACCTGACGTTGGTCGACTTCACCGAGCGTGAAGGCCGCACTGTCGTGATCGGCCTGAACAAATGGGACCTCGTCGCCGACAAGAACGGCCTGCTGGCGGAACTCAGGGAGAAGGCGACCCATCTCCTGGCGCAGGTACGCGGTGTGCCGATCGTGCCGCTGTCTGGGTTGGCGGGCGAGGGCATCGACCGGCTGATGCAGGCGGTGTTTGCCAGCTACGATGTCTGGAACCGCCGCGTCTCGACCGCCAAGATCAACCGCTGGCTCGAAGGCGTGCTTTCGGCCCATCCGCCACCAGCCGTCGCCGGCCGTCGCATCAAGATCCGCTACATGACGCAGGCCAAGGCGCGCCCGCCGACTTTTGCGCTGTTCGGCAACCAGCTCGACCATCTGCCGGTGTCCTACACGCGCTACCTCGTCAACAACCTGCGCGAGGCGTTCGAGCTACCGGGCACCCCGATCCGCCTGCATACGCGCGGCGGCGAGAACCCCTACGACAAGAACAAGAGAGCCGGATGAAGGTCGCAGTCGTCGGGGCCGGCATCGCCGGCCTCTCCACCGCCTGGGCGCTGAACAAGGCCGGCCACGAGGTCACGCTGTTCGAGCAGGCGGCGGCGATCCCCAATCCTTATGCCGCCTCGGGCGACCAGCACCGCATCATCCGTCGCGCCTATGGCGGGGCCGACGGCTATGCCCGCACGATCACCGAGGCCTTCGCCGCCTGGGACGAACTCTGGGCCGATCTGCGCGTGAGCCATTTTGCGGCCGTCGGCGTCATGGGCATTTCGCAGATGCCGGGCGACGAGGGCGAGGACTACCGCCACGGTCTCGACAGGATGGGATCGCCCTATGAGCTGTTCGAGCCTGCGGAAGCGGCGCGGCGCTACCCGTTCCTCGACCCGAAAGCCTTCCGCTACGCCTATCTCAGCGCCGAGGGCGGCGCTCTTTTTCCCGCCCGGATTGCCGCCAGCCTCGTTGCACTGATGCGCGAGCGCGGCGTTGCCGTCCGCGAAGGCGGGGCGGTCTTATCCGTCGATCCGGAACATGGCCGGATCGGATTGGCCGGCGGCGAGAGTCTGGTCTTCGATCGGGTCGTCGTGACTGCCGGGGCCTGGGTGCTGCGGCTTTTGCCGGCGCTGGCAGGCGTGCTGAAGGCGCACCGTACGGCTGTGGCCTATCTCGATCCGCCAGACGATCTCAAACCTGCGTGGCGCGCGGCGCCGGTCATCGTGG
Organism: Allobosea sp. P2_A10; assembly: GCF_056405115.1. NCBI lineage: Bacteria > Pseudomonadati > Pseudomonadota > Alphaproteobacteria > Hyphomicrobiales > Alloboseaceae > Allobosea > Allobosea sp. P2_A10. Next base: position 127,828 of record NZ_JBFUCS010000016.1, read on the forward strand.
ATATCGGCGGCACGGTCGACGGCTATGTCTTGCCGGCGGTCGATGGCACCGACCTGAAGGTCGGCGCGGGCGCGCACAGGCGGGTTGGCGAACCAGACGCCGACCGCGAACCCTGGGTCGGCGAAGGCGAGACCATCCGCGAATATTTCTCGCCGCCCTTCGCCCGAATCGGCGAATACCGCATCAAGCGCGTCGCGAGCTGCGCCTACATCTTCACCGCTGACAAAAAGTTCCTGTCGCGCCGGATCGGCAGGGTCGTCGCCGTCTCGGCCTGTTCGGGCCACGGCTACAAATTTGGCGCGGCGGTGGGGCGCAGGGTCGCCGCTGCGGTCGAAAGCGGCGACGATGCCGGGCTGCTGCGTTGGCTCAGGGCGGAGTAAACGCTGTCATTCTAGAGCATCGGACGGTTAATCATACGCATATCCTGCGTGTTTGAAGAAGTTTCGGCATTCGGCTGGCGAGAAGAGTTCGCAGATGTTTCCGACGGCCCTCCAGAGGGCGTCGAAGGTTCGTGCCTGGGCGGCTCGCAGGTGCGCCTTGAGCTTGGCGAAGGCCATCTCGATCGGGTTGAGATCGGGGCTATAGGGCGGCAGGAAGAG